>DAIPXV010000017.1:0-24435 GCA_036783095.1 Candidatus Bipolaricaulota bacterium | reverse complement strand
ATGATACCTGATACTCCATCACGGCTTTGACGAGCTCCTCGACAATCTGATCTTCGGGCACGCGCTTGTAGGGCTTCCCGTCCACGTAGATCGTCCCCGATTTCTCATGCCCTACCAGCCCAATGTTGGAGTGCAGCGCCTCCCCTGGGCCGTTCACCACACACCCAATGAGAGAAATCTTGATAGGTTTCTCGACGTTCTCTAAACGCTTCTGAACTTCCGTGACGATCTTTTCTAAATCTATCCCGATCCGGCCGCACGTCGGGCACGACGTGTACCGAATACCGCGCCAGCGAATGTCGAGCGCCGCGAGGATCTCATACGCGACTTTGACCTCGCGCACCGGATCGCCCGTCAACGAGACCCGCAGCGTGTCCCCGATCCCTTCTTCGAGAAGCGTCCCGATCCCGATCGCCGAACGCACCACCCCCGCGTCGCCCAGGCCCGCCTCGGTGACCCCCAGATGCAACGGATATCTGATCTGTTTCGCGATCAGTCTGTACGACTCGATCATCACCCGCACGTCGGTAGATTTCAGCGAGACGACGATGTCCGAAAAATTGTTGTCTTCTAAGATTTCGATCTCTCGGAGCGCTGCTTCGACCATGGCTTCGGGGGTGGCACCCTCGTGCTTCACTAAGAGATCTTTAGGCAGCGAGCCCGAATTGACCCCAACCCGGATGGGAATCCCTCGGTCTTTGGCGGCCTTGACGACTTGTTCGATCTTCGCTCGGTCGGTGATGTTGCCCGGATTGAGTCGAAGTTTATCTACCCCTTGCTCGATTGCCTTCAGGGCCAAGCGATGATCGAAGTGAATGTCCGCGACTAACGGGATATGGATGCGCTTCTTGATCTCGGCGAGCTGATTGGCCGCGTCCATGTTTAAGACGGCGACCCGCACGATCTCGCAGCCAGCTTGCTCTAATCTCTTAATCTGTCGAACGGTCGTCTCGACGTCACGCGTATCTGTCGTCGTCATCGACTGCACCCGGATGGGGTTGTTCCCCCCAAGCACCAGGGAGCCGACGCGCACCTCTTTTGAGATTCTTCTTTGGATGGGCTTCATAGCAGATCCTTCAGAAGATCAATGCGGCGCAGCACCCCCACGAAGATCCCGTCTCTGTTGACGACGGGCAGGGATTTGACGTTCTTGCGGATCATGAGATCCGCAGCGACGAGATCGTCCTCGTCCTCCTCGATGGTGACGACGTCTGGGGTCATGTAGAACTCGATGCGGTCGTTCTCGATCTCGCGGAGCTTCTGGGACAAATGATTCATATCCGTGATCCCATAGAGCACCTCGAAGTAGCCGGGCAGGGCCCCTTCGATGATATCGCGCTCGGAGATGATCCCCACGATGCGCCCCTCCTCATTGACTACGGGGACGCTGGAGAGCCCACTGCGATAGAAGAGCTCGATGAGCTCGCGGACGGTCATCGTGGGCTCAGCCGCCGTCAGATCGCGGGTCATAAGCTCTTTGACCTTCATAGGTGGTGCACGTAGACTTTCGTGAGCGCTTGCTCGATGCGTTGGCGATCGGTGACCACAAGCTCTTCGCTCTCGGCGCAGGCTGTGGCCGCGGCCATGCCCCAGCGCACTGCTTCTTCTAGAGGAGCGCCTTGCGCCGTGGCGCTGAGCGTCCCGGCGATGAGCGCATCTTCAGCGCCTAGGAGATTCTTAAACCGCACGTCGCGGGCTTCGAGATCCCAGGCGCCCTGGGGCGTTATGAAGACGTCGTGCGTGATGTTGTGGGAGACCAAGACCGCGCCGATGCCGCGCGCGATCCACTCTCGTCCGGTGCGGAGGATCTCCTCTGGGGTGCCAAGGGGGCGCTGGCGCGTGTCGGGCTTGACTAGCCACGGCTGCTCCGACAGCGCCTGAGTGAGCGCTTCTCCAGCAGCGTTAACGATCACGGGCACGCGCCGAGCATGAGCGAGACGCGTGAGCTCTTGATAGAACGTCTCTGGAACGCCAGGGGGAAGGCTCCCCCCAAGGAAGACATAGCGTGCTCGCTGCAGTGCCCTTTTATATTGGGTTATAAAGCGTTTGAGAGCCTCCGGAGGAACGGTGGGCCCTTGTTCTGTGATCTGGATGGGGCGAGCTTCGTGCCCATGCTCAAGGATCGTGACGTTGGTGCGGGTCTCGCCTTCGACCCAGATGAAGCTCGTGGTGATGCCCTCATCGCGCACGCAGCGCTCGACGGCGCGTCCCGTCTCCCCAGCAATGAACCCCATAGCGATGTTCTCTATGTTGAGACGTGCCAGAAAGATCGAGACGTTGATGCCCTTGCCGCCCGCTGTGAGATAGGAGCGGGTGGCGCGCATGACCGGCATCTCGCCGTCCTCAAGGCAGAGCCGCTCGATCCAGTAGATCTTATCTATAGCCGGGTTGGGCGTGACCGTGATGATCATAATAGTTTCCCCCTCACCCCTCTTATCTCCCCTCTCCCTCCAAGGGGAGAGGGGACGGGGGTGAGGGTGTCAGGCACGAGCTCTCCAGCCAAGCCCGCTACTGAGCCATCCGTAATGCGCACCATGACGAGCTGCCCGATCAATTCTTGGGAGCCCTCGAAGACGACCGTGCGGTTGTCGCGGGTCTTGCCCATGAGAAGGCCCTTCTGTCGCGCAGGGCTCTCCACGAGGACTTCGACCGTCTGGCCGATGCGCTTGCGGTTCTCTTCGTCAGTGATCTGCTTTTGCAGCGTCAAGAGAATCTCTAAACGGCGCTGCTTCTCTTCCTCAGGAACGGTATCGCGATATTTATAGAACGCAACTGTTTTGGGGCGTGGGGAGTATTTGAAGATGAACGCGCCGCCGAAGCGCGCTCGCTTCACTAAGTCCACAGTCTCTTGGAAGTCTTCTTCGGTTTCGGTGGGGAAGCCCACGATGATATCTGTAGTGACGTTGACGTTTCGCTCGCGCAGGGCTTGCACGAGCTGTAAGAAGCGCTCTTTGGTGTAGCCGCGGCGCATCTCGGCTAAGACTTTGTCGCTGCCGGACTGCACCGCCATGTGGAGGTGCTCGCAAATGTTGTTCTCTTCCCCCAGCAGCTCGATAACTTCTTCGGTAATATCTTGGGGGTGCGAGCTGGTGAAGCGAATTCTGGGGATGGGGATCTGCGTCAGCGCCCGCAAGAGATTGGCAAAAGTGATCTGGGGATCGTTGAGGTCTTTGCCGTAGGAATCAACGTTCTGGCCCAGAAGCTGCACTTCTTTGTAGCCCTGGGCAGCCAGCTCGCTCACTTCAGAGAGAATCTCTCCGGGGAGGCGGCTGCGCAAAAGCCCCGTGGTGTACGGCACGATACAGAACGAGCAGAAATTCGAGCACCCCTCGGCGATCGTGACTTTGGCTTGGAAGCGGCTCGCCCGCAAGAATGGCAGCTCTTCGATCTTATCGGGGATTTTGTCTACTGCCATCACCCAGCCGGGCTTGCCCAGAGCGCGGCGGGCTCGCGCTTGCTCGATGAGCCTGGGGATCTCGGAGATATTGGAGCTACCGAAGACGAAGTCAATCGCGGGGCTTTTGCGAAAGAGCTTCTCTTTGAGGGCTTGGGCGACGCAGCCCCCCACGCCCAGCACAAGATCGGGATTCTTCTCTTTGAGCAGGGCGATGACCCCCGCTTCAGAGTAGACTTTCTCGACGGGCTTTTCCCGCACCATGCACGTATTGAAGAGCACGACGTCAGCGTGGGCGGGGTCGTCCGCAGGGAGATACCCCGCGCGGACGAGCACCCCGGCCATGCCCTCGGACTTGTGCTCGTTCATCTGGCAGCCCCAAGTGTAGATATAAAAACGCTTCATAGATATTTAACTATAGCAAAGGAAGCCTAGCGGCTCAAGCGCTCCCTGGCTTGGTGACTGGGGGTTGTCAGACCCTAGGTTCTCCGTGCTATAATTGACAAAGGGTCAGGCGGAAAGGAGGTTGATCGCGGGGGTAAGATAGACGCAAAAGAGCGCCTCGGGCTCTCGAAATCTTTTAGTACTATCATTAAGGGGAGGTTGCATCTATGAAATATTACGTTCGCCTTGCGGGATTGGTTGTAGCAGCGCTGTTGCTGCTTGGGCCGCTTACGGCACAGACGCAGCAAACTATTAAGATCGGGGTTGTCACGGGCTTAGAGATTGCGAACGGGCGGGACACTCTTCGAGGGGCGCAGTTGGCAGTTGAAGAAATCAACGCTGCCGGGGGCGTGTTGGGCCGCAAGATCGAGCTGGTCGTTGGGGACATGAAGACCGAGGGCGATGGGGAACTGGCGCGAAGAGTCTATCAAGATATAGCTTCGAAGGTCGATGCCATAGTGGGGTTCTTCCGCTCGGAGGCCGTGCTCGCTGTCCTTCCCGACATCCCGCGCATGAAGAAGCCCCTTTTGATCACCGGGGCCACTTCTTTGGCCACGGACAGGGTCCCCACGGACTATCAGAACTATAAGTACGTCTTCCGCCCCATGCTCAATACGTTCTCGCTGGTGGGGGATACGTTGCGCTTTGCCGGCGATTATCTGTACGGCCTCGTCGAGAGGGGCGTCCTGCCCAATCGGAAGGTCTTCCTAGTGGGGGAGGACCTCAGCTCGGCCAATACGTACATGGCGCTCTTGGGGCCGCGCCTGGGCGAGCTGGGATTTGATGTCGTCAACGCGAAGCGATTAGCCATAGGCACCAAGGATCTCACACCGTTGATGACTGAGCTGAAGAGCTCCGGCGCTTCAATCGTCTTCACGTTCTTCTCCGATCCAGGGATAGCTGCTGTCTTCACCAAGACCTGGGCTGAGACCAAGACCAAGGTCGCGGTCTTCGGCATCAACGTCTTGCTGCAAGATGATGTGAGCGTGCGCGAGCTCAAGGGCGCAGGCACAGGGTATGTGATCGCGGATTTCTCCGCCGACGTCCCAGTCACTCCCAAGACAAAAGCATACTTTGCAGCATTCCAGAAGAAGTACGGAGTGCGCCCCATCTACACGGCCGGGATTACCTACGACTCCATCTATATCATCGCCGAGGCGATTAAGAAGACCGGAGGCAAGACCGACGCGGACTCGCTCGTACAAGCGCTAGAGTCCTTCGATAAGTACGATAACGCCTATATTGGCGCGGGTGGGCCGTATTGGTTCTACCCCGTAGCGGGCTTCAGTCGCACCGAGGCGATAACCCTCAAGACCGAGGCTGGCGAGCTCAAGTTCGCCAACTGCATGTCAGCGGGGATCACCGAGCTGTGCTTCAAGAACCCGCATGATGTCGGCTGGGGGTTCAATAGACTTAAGGACAAGCCCACGATCTTCGATGGGCTGCGCGCGGTCTGGACGCAGATCGGGCCCTTGGGAGCTGATGGTGCGTTCGATCGCCAGCTGCTCTATCCAGGGGAGTTCTCGGACAAGCCCGACGATCCCCTCAGTCTCTATCAGTTGCCACCGCACATGAAGGGGTAGTTCCATCTCTAGACACCAGAAGGGCCTCCCGTGACTTGCGCACGGGAGGCCTTTTCTATTAATATTCAGTGTGTAGTCCAGACGAAGTCTGGCAAGGGAGGTTGCTATGGACTTTGAACTGAGTGAGGAGCACAAGCTCATCCGCAAGACGGCCCGCCAATTCGCTGAGGAAGTCATCCGACCCGCAGCCAAGCACTACGACGAGACCTGTGAGTACCCCTACGAGATCGTCGAAGAAGCGAAGAAATTAGACCTGATTGCCCCAGCCATACCCGAAAAATATGGCGGCGCGGGGCTGGATTTCCTCGCCGCGGTGATCATCATTGAAGAGCTCATGCGTGGTGACCCAGGGATCGCGCTGGCGATCACGGCGCGCATCTTTGGCAGCGATATGATCTTAGAATTCGGCACTGAGGAGCAAAAGCAGAAATACTTGGTCCCCGTGGCCAAGGGCGACTGGGTCTGCGGTGCCGCGATCACTGAGCCCGAAGCAGGCAGCGACGTCGCCTCTATGAAGACCCGTGCCGAAAAGAAGGGCAATAAATATATTCTGAACGGGACCAAGATGTTCATCACCAATGGCTCGATCGCTAACTTCTTGATCGTCTTTGCCCGCACTAACCTCAATCCTCCGGAGCGCCATGGCGGGATCACGGCGTTCATTGTGGAGCGCGACCGGCCAGGCTTCAAGGCGACCCCACTCCACAATAAGATGGGGATTCGCGCTTCAGATCTAGCTGAGATCACTCTCGATAACGTCGAAGTTCCCGAGGAGAACATCGTTGGTCAAGTGGACATGGCGTTCTATCACTTGATGACGTTCTTCTCGCGGGGGCGGACGGCCGTCGCCGCCCAGGGCGTAGGGATCGCTCAAGGGGCGTTCGACGAAGCGCTGAAGTACTCTCAAGAGCGGGTGCAGTTTGGTCGGCCCATCTGTGAGTTCCAGGCGATTCAGTTCAAGCTCGCTGAGATGGCCACGGAGATCGAAGCGGCGCGGCTGTTAACGTATCAGGCGGCTTGGGAGATCAGCAAGGGGGGCAACCCCGCCAAGATCGCTTCGATGGCCAAGTGGTACGCGGGCAAAGTCGCGCGCGAAGTGACCAATGAAGCGCTGCAGATCCACGGGGGCTACGGCTTCATCAAAGAGTACGACGTCGAAAGATTCTATCGCGACGCCAAGATCATCGAGCTCTACGAGGGGACGAGCGAGATTCAGAAGCTGATCATTGCGCGGGCGCTGCTGGGGAAGATTCCAGGGTGATGGCCTTTAAGCCCTATAAGATCAAAGTCGTCGAACCCATTAAGCTTCTGTCCCGTGCTGAGCGCGAAGAGCGACTCAAAGAAGCTGGCTATAATGTCTTTCGGCTGCGCGCCGAAGATATTTATATTGATCTCTTGACGGATTCCGGCACGGGCGCGATGAGCCAAGCCCAGTGGGGCGCCCTCATGGTCGGCGACGAGTCCTACGCTGGCGCCCGAAGCTTCTATCGCTTGGAGAGAGCTGTCAAAGATATCTTCGGATTCAAATATTTTATGCCTACGCATCAAGGGCGCGCCGCCGAGCATATTCTCTTTTCAACGCTGGTCAAGCCCGGCGACATCGTCCCCAACAATATGCACTTCGACACGACGCGCGCGAACGTCTTGGCTGCCGGCGGCCAGCCCGTGGATCTCGTCATCGAAGACGCTTATGATCTGACCAAAGAGCATCCGTTCAAGGGCAACATGGACGTATCAGCTCTAGAAACTCTCATCAAGAAGCATGGACGCGCGCACATTCCCCTCATAATGCTTACGATCACCAACAACTCTGGTGGTGCCCAGCCAGTCTCGCTCCAGAATATTCGGGCCGTCAGCGAGCTCGCTCGCGCTCATAGGATCCCGTTCTTTCTGGATGCGTGTCGGTTTGCAGAGAACTGCTTCTTCATCAAGGAGCGCGAGCCCGGCTATAGCCACAAACAGCCCATCGAGATCGCCCGAGAAATCTTTTCACTCGCTGACGGCATGACCTTCTCAGCCAAAAAAGACGCGATCGCGAACATTGGGGGTTTGCTCGCCATGAACGACGAAGACTTATACTGGCGCTGCGTGCAAAAGCTTATACTCGTTGAGGGCTTCCCCACGTATGGCGGGCTCGCCGGGCGCGACTTGGAAGCGATCGCTGTGGGCCTCTACGAAGCCCTGGACGAAGAGTACCTGCGCGACCGAATCGGCCAGACGCGCTCTCTGGGGGAGCGCCTCAAAGCTGAAAGAATCCCAATCGTTGAGCCCATCGGCGGACACGCCGTCTATATAGACGCGCTAAGATTTCTCCCGCACATCCCTCAGAGGGAATTCCCTGCGCAAGCGTTAGTGATCGAACTCTATCGCGAGGGCGGAGTGCGCGCCGTCGAGATCGGCAGCACGATGTTCGCTCGGCGCGATGAACGGACGGGCCAAGAGATCTACCCTAAGCTCGAGCTCGTGCGCTTGGCCATCCCACGGCGCGTCTATACTCAAGAGCACTTCGATCACGTTGTGGAGACTCTGAAGAAGATTCAAGAGCGGCGCGACGCGATTCGTGGGGTGAAGCTGATCTTTGGCGAGGGGCCGCTCCGGCACTTCATCGCGCGCTTTGCTCCGCTCTGATAGGGTGATGAACGTCGCTTGTCAGAGTGACAGGAGTCCTTGCTCTGTTAAAGAATCCAGGACTAATGTAAGCCCAAGGTGAGAGGGGATGCCTAGTCGTGCGAGCGATCTTCAAGTAATTTCTTTAGCAACCCGCGGGAAGGGGGATTTTTTATCGAGGGGGGAAGGGCTGAGATTGCTTGGGACTCCTCGCACACCTCCTTAAAGAGCGAAGAGCTTGGCTGGGCGTGACGCCCTCAGGGGGTTTGTCCAGGGTTTTGCCCGCAGCCTCGCGGGATTTTTCCCCAGCGGCTCTCGTAGTGCGGTCTACACCGCAGGCCAAGCTCTTCCTTCTACCCCCCTTCGGAACCCCGAGGAGGGGCCACCTCCTTTAGACAAGTCTTCTTATAACACAAAGCCCCCCTCAGTGTCAAGACCCCCTGACTGTTCTGGCCATTTGACTTGACCTCGATCACCACGTACAATTTTTGTGAGCAATGAAGAGCTCTGACAACTCGGTGCGGGTGTCAGCGATCGTTCCGGCTTATAACGAAGCCGAACGGATCGGAGCTGTCCTGTGGCCGCTCCTGCGCGCCCCCTCCATTGGCGAGATCATCGCTGTGGACGATGGCTCAACTGATGGGACAGCTCATGTCGCACGGTCATTCGGCGTGCGCGTGATCTCCCTGCCCACCAATTGTGGGAAATCTGTGGCACTCGATCGCGGCGTCCAGAAAGCCCAGTACGAAACGTTGCTCTTTTTGGACGCTGATCTTGTGGGCTTACGACCTGATCACGTCGAGCGCATGGTCCAGACGTATATCACTGGTGGGCACGATATGGTCGTAGGGGTCTTTCGCGGGGGGCGACTCAATACGGATCTCGCCCAGACGATCGCTCCGTATCTGTCGGGGCAGCGAGTCTTGAGCAAATCGTTATGGAAGAAGCTCCGCCGCACGGTGCATAAATTAGATTTCGGCGTAGAGATCGCCCTGACGAAGTTGGCGCTCAAGGAAGGGTGGAGCTGCGCGTTTGTGGAGCTGGACGGCGTGACCCACGTCATGAAAGAGGAGAAGTTCGGATTCTCTCGAGGCTTGGTATCACGGTTCAAGATGTATGGCGACATCATGCGCTCGGTCTTCACGCGCGTAACAGAATGACCATCGCTATTGGATCTGATCACAACGGGATAACCCTCAAGGAAGCCTTGCTGCAGGGAGTTCTCAAAGGGTTGAACGTCCGAGATTTTGGGGTGTTCTCAAGCGAATCTGTGGACTACCCCGACGTTGCGTTTGCTGTGGCCAGGGCGGTCGCGTCGGGGGAGTACGAGCGGGGAATTTTGATCTGTGGGACTGGGATCGGCATGGCTATCGCGGCCAACAAAGTGAAGGGGATTCGTGCGGCCCCTTGCAGCGATGTCTACTCCGCGAAGATGAGCCGCCGCGACAACGACGCGAATATTCTCTGTTTGGGGGGACGGGTGGTCGGCCCAGGGCTTGCGGCAGAGATTGTCGCTGTGTGGTTGAACGAACCCTTTGCTGGAGGGCGCCATGCGCGGCGCCTGGAGAAGATCCGCACCCAGGAGGAATCGTGCCATGATGAATGAGAGCGAACTGGCCCGCACCGACCCTGAGGTCTATCGGGCCATCCAAGCGGAACTGGAGCGCCAGCGCTTCTCTCTAGAGCTTATTGCGTCAGAGAACTTCTGTTCGCGCGCTGTGCTCGAGGCCCAAGGCTCCGTCTTGACGAACAAATACGCCGAGGGCTACCCGAGAAAGCGCTACTATGGTGGATGCCAGTGGATGGATGTTGTCGAAGACTTAGCGCGGGAGCGCCTCAAGAAGCTCTTTGGCGCGGAGCATGCTAATGTTCAGCCCCACTCGGGCACCCAAGCGAATATGGCCGTCTATTTTGCGGTGCTCCAGCCGGGAGACACGATCTTAAGTATGTCGTTAGCTCACGGGGGCCATCTCTCCCACGGCCACCCGGCGAGCGTCTCCGGCAAGCTCTATAAGATCGTCTCGTATGGGGTCTCGCGCGAGACCGAGCAGATTGATTACGACGAAGTGCGCCGGCTCGCGCTCGAACACCGACCTAAGCTGATCGTCTGCGGGGCGAGCGCCTATCCGAGAATCATTGATTTTGCGAGATTTCGCGAGATCGCCGACGAAGTCGGGGCGTATCTCATGGCGGACATCGCGCACATTGCGGGGCTGATCGCTGGAGGGGTACATCCGTCACCCGTTCCGTGGGCAGACTTCGTGACGACGACGACACACAAGACCTTGCGCGGGCCGCGCGGCGGGGCCATACTCTGTCGGAAAGCATTTGCGGAGCTCATTGACAAGATGGTCTTTCCGGGGAGTCAGGGCGGGCCCCTCATGCATGTGATTGCCGCCAAAGCCGTAGCCTTTGGCGAGGCCCTGCGCCCAGAGTTTGCGGAGTATCAGCGCCGGATCGTGGAGAACGCGCGGGCGCTTGCTCGCGCTCTGGCGGCGGAGGGCTTTCGGATCGTCTCTGGGGGCACTGACACCCATCTGCTCTTGGTGGATCTACGCAGCCAGGGGGTGACCGGGGCCGAGGCTGAGCGCCTCTTAGAAGAGATCGGCGTGACGGTTAATAAAAATACCATCCCCTTCGATCCGCAAAAGCCCACGGTCACTAGTGGGATTCGTCTAGGCACCCCAGCGGTCACGACGCGGGGGATGGGGCCCACGGAGATGGCGGAGATAGCCAAGATCATCGCCCAAGTGCTGCAAGAGCGTTCAGAGGAGGCTCGCGCCAGGGCACGCACTCACGTGCGTCAGCTCTGTGAGCGCTTTCCCCTCTACGAGACGTTCATAGGGACGGGACTTGTCAAGTAAGTTGATCCAGGGTATAATATAGTCACCAAATCTCAATGCGCTACTCTCTCTTCTGGTCAGTGACAGCTCGTCGTTGTCCTTCCCATGATAAAGAAGGGAGGCCCGGCGCTGTTGAGATGACAGAAGAATCTCGCAGAGAGTTTCCCTCGGGAGGTGCCCGCCAACAGTATGTCTGAAGTAGAGAGAGAAGAGAAGAGGGAAGAGAAGGCTATGGGTGAGTTGCTCGACATTACGGAACTGAAGGCCAAGGATATGTCGGAATTGCGAGCGCTCGCCGAGCGATTCGGCATTAACGGCCGCGGCCGCATCAAGAAGGAAGATCTTGTCTTCGCTATCTTAAAGGCTCAAGCGGAGCAGCAAGGGCTCCATTTCAAAGACGGGGTGTTGGAGATTCTCCCCGACGGCTATGGCTTTTTGCGAGACAGCTCGTGCCTGCCGGGGACGCATGATATCTACGTCTCCCCTTCGCAGATCAAGCGTTTTGGCCTCAAGGACGGGGATATTGTCAGCGGCGTCGTTCGCCCTCCCAAAGACGAGGAGAAATACTTTGCGCTGCTGAAGATCGAAGCGATCAACTTTGAAGACCCTGAAGTCGTCCGTAACCGGCAAGCATTCGAAGATCTCATCCCCTATCACCCGCGGGAGCAACTGAAGCTCGAGCACGACAGCAACGAGTTCTCGACGCGCATTATTGATCTCTTTGCGCCCATCGGGAAGGGGCAGCGCGGTTTGATCGTCTCGCCGCCCAAGGCCGGCAAGACGACGCTCCTCAAGCACATCGCGCACGGGATCGCGGCGAATCACCCCGAGGTCTATCTCATTGTGCTCTTGGTGGACGAGCGCCCCGAGGAGGTCACGGACTTCAAAGAGTCTATTACAATGGGCGAGGTCGTGGCCGCGACCTTCGACCAGAAGCCTGAGATCCATTGTCGTATCTCGGAGCTCGTGATCGCCAAGGCCAAACGATTAGTCGAGATGGGGCGCGATGTCGTGATCTTGATGGACTCGATCACGAGGCTCGCGCGCGCGTACAACTTAGCTATTGCCCCCAGCGGGAAACTTCTCTCCGGCGGTATGGATCCCACGGCGCTCTACAAGCCCAAGGAGTTCTTCGGCGCAGCACGAAATATCAAAGATGGGGGGAGCCTCACGATCATCGGGACGGCGTTGGTGGACACCGGCTCCCGGCTCGATCAAGTGGTCTTTGAAGAGTTTAAGGGCACCGGCAACATGGAGTTGGTGCTCGACAGAGGGCTTGCGAACAAGCGCATCTTCCCTGCGATTGATTTGGAAGTGTCTGGCACCCGCAAGGAAGAGTTGTTACTCCCCGAAAAAGTCCTCAAGCGCGTCTGGGTGCTGAGAAAATTGATTAGCGATATGAACGACAAGCAAAAGGCGCTCGAATGGATCCTCTCGCGGATGGAGCAGACCAAAAACAACGAGCAGTTCTTGGAGCTCATGCGCAATGAGTAGACCGCTGAGAATCGTCGTGGTGTGGTGTGGGCTGGGACTACTCTGGTGGGCGTGGCAGCAGGGGCTTCTCTCCCCTCCTGAGCGCGTAGAGAAGATAGTTGCCCAAGGAGGGCCCAGCTCCACAGATGAGAGCATCTCCCTTGTACCCAGAGCTGACGTTCTCGAATACGAAGTCCAGCCCGGTGATACTCTCGAGCAGATCGCATCGCGCTTTGGAGTCTCCCTCGAAGCCCTTGTGGGCAGTAATGCGAACACCCTTGACGGCTTAGAGAGCGTTGCGCCAGGGACGGTCTTGAAGATCGTCAAGAACGGGGTCTTGCACGCCGTGAAGCGTGGCCAGACTCTCACCGACATCGCGCGCACCTACGGAGTCGCTCTCTCTGAGATCATTGCGAGCAATGGTCTAGAGGATCGGGAGTACATCTATCCTGGGGAGGAGTTTTTTATCCCAGGGGCGGTGACCTCGCCGTTCTTTATATATTTGCAGATGGCCGGGGGCAAAAGGAGCTTTTTTGCGTGGCCAGTGCGCGGGGTGATCTCTTCAGAGTTTGGGCCAAGGATTCACCCCATCAGCGGGGAGCCCGACTTCCATCAGGGGATAGATATTGAAGTGCCTGAGGGCACCGATGTTTATGCGGCTTGTGCTGGAAGGGTGATCGTCGCCGGGCGCCATAGTGGGTATGGGCTCTACGTCGTCTTAGAGCATAGTCATGGCTATCGCACGCTCTACGGGCATCTGTCGGAGATTGGAGTCTATCGCGGACAATTTGTCGAAGGAGGTCAGCGCATCGCCCAATCGGGCAACACGGGGAACTCGACCGGCCCGCATCTGCACTTTGAGATTCTGCAGTACGGCCGGCCGCTCAATCCCTTAGCGCTCTTACCACCATGAGAGTGACCGTCTACGGAGGTCGTCGGCTCTTTGGCGAAATTGCGGTTGACGGGGCCAAAAACGCGGCGCTCCCCCTCTTAGCGGCGACGGTGCTCACCGACGACGAGGTGATCTTGGAGAACGTCCCCGATGTGGGGGACGTGCGCACGATGATCGCGCTGCTGGAGAGCGTCGGAAAGAGGGTTATTCCCTTAGAGTCGGGGGTCTACAGCATTCGCGCGGAGAGAGAGCTTGTGGGAGCTCCTCCGGAGGAGTTGGTGCGGAGGCTGCGTGCGTCGTTTTTGCTCTTGGGGCCGCTGATGGCGCGACATGGCTCTAGTCAACTGCCCTTGCCTGGAGGCTGTCCCATCGGCGTTCGCCCTGTGGATCTCCATCTGAAGGGCTTGAGAGCGCTCGGAGCAGAGCTCTCGTCTCAAGGCGGATTCTGGTGCGCTCGCGCAGAGCGGCTCCATCCTGCAGAGATTCATTTGGATTATCCTTCCGTGGGGGCGACCGAGCAGATCATGATGACTGCGGCGCTCATCCCTGGGCGGACAGTCATCAGCAATCCCGCCCAGGACCCGGAAGTGCATGACTTGGCTCGGCTCTTGATAAAGATGGGCGCAGGGATCATGATCGAGCCGGGACGGCTCCAAATCGAAGGGACCAAGACTCTCTCTGGTACGGTGCACACCGTCATTCCCGATCGCATCAATGCCGGGACGTTTCTCATCGCGGGAGCGATCGCGGGCGGGGACGTGACCGTCACTTGCTGTCAGCCGTTACATTTAGAAGCGCCCTTGAGCAAATTAGACGAGCTGGGGATCACTGTGCAAGAGCACGTGGAGAGCGTGCGGGTCGTCAGCGATGGGCCGGGAAGCTTTGTGGGTGGACGCGTGGAAGCTCGGCCCTATCCAGGGTTTCCTACGGATTTACAACCTCAAATGATGGCGCTGCTCAGCGTCGCTCGCGGGTCGAGCATCATCAAAGAGACGGTCTGGGAGAGTCGCTTCGCGCACGCGGCCGAGCTGGTGCGCATGGGGGCACAGATCCGCCTGGAGGGCTCGACGGCGCTGATTGAGGGGATGGCGGGGCTCTCCGGCGCGGAAGTCTCGGTGAACGACGTGCGCGCGGGCGCGGCGTTGACCCTGGCGGGCTTGGTTGCGGAAGGCGTGACGGTCATTATAGATCGTGACGAGCACATCCGTCGGGGGTATCGCGATCTTGTGGGTGATCTCAATCGCCTTGGGGCTGCTATAATAGAAGAGACTCTCACGGTAGAAGGGAGCGTGACTACGGAGACTCGATGAATCAGCTCATAGAGGATCGTCTTGGGGAGCGCGCGCGCATCTTTTCTGGGGAACGAGCGATCTTAGTGGGGTTGGACCTGGGGGACGAAGCCGACTGGCAGGAGCGCGAGTCTATCGAAGAGCTGATGGAGCTTGCGCGGACAGCGGGGTTAGAAGTCCTTCGGACGGTTCTGCAAAAGCGTGACAAGCCCGATCCGGCGTTTTTTATTGGCAAGGGCAAAGCCGATGAACTCCGCGAGCTTGCTGCCAAATCTCGTGCCGATGTCATCGTCTTCAACGATGCGCTCACGCCCGCGCAATCTCGCAACCTCGAGGAGCGCATTCAGAAGAAGATCATTGATCGCGCCCAATTGATTATGAATATCTTTGCGCAGCGGGCGCGCTCCAAGGAGGCCAAACTCCAAGTGGAGCTGGCGCAGTTGGAGTATCTCTTGCCACGATTGCGCGGATGGGCGGAGGCGCTAGGGCAGCCGGGCGCAGGGATTGGCACGCGCGGCCCTGGCGAGACTCGTCTGGCTCAGGAGCGCCACGCCATCCGCCACCGCATGTATGCTATTAAAGAGCAGTTGGCCAAGATTGAACAAGAGCGTGCGGTGCGGCGCAAGCTCCGTATGCGTCGCCACATCCCAGAGATCGCTCTCATCGGCTACACCAATACAGGCAAATCAACGCTCTTGCGCGCCTTGACGGGCGCGGAGACTTTCGTCGAGGACAAGCTCTTTGCGACGTTGGACCCGTTGACGCGTAAACTCATTCTCCCCAACGGGAGGCTTGTGGTCGTCACGGATACCGTTGGATTTATTAAGAAGCTCCCCCATGAGCTCATCCCGGCGTTCGCGGCGACGCTCGAAGCGGCTCGCGACGCCGATCTCTTGCTCAACGTCTTGGATATCTCTAGCCCTTATATCTTCGACCACTGGCGCACGATCGTCGAGGTGCTCAACGATATATTCAAGAATGGGCATCGTCCACCCTTGATCAATGCTCTCAACAAAGCCGACAAGCTGCAGACCCCAGAAGATCACCAGCGTCTGGAGTTGGCGCTCTCGACGATCCCTCAGGCGGTCGTGCTGAGCGCTCGAGAGGGGATAGGGCTAGAAAAGCTCACCCAGAGGATTATGCAGGCGCTCGAGCCTGTCGCAGTGTGAAGAGCAGCGATTCCATCAACAATTGTACGTTGGCGTTGCGCTGGATCTTCCACAGAGCTGTCTCAAGGGCGAGGATTCCTCCTTCAGCCCTACCTTCAAGCACGAGCCGATCGCGGTACCAATAGAGCGCCTCTTGGATGAACGATTCGATCACATCAGGGTCGCTCTTGCCTAGCAGGGCTGCAAGGGCTAACACTTGGGCGCTGCTGTAGCTGCTCAGGCGCTCCAAGAGCTCTAAGATCGCTTCACGGCGCACGAAGGGATTGGCTTCGCTGAGCAAGTTCCACAGCTCTGGGTCGGGAAGCTTCGTCAGTTGGTCTTGGAGTTTTTGGCGCTGTGGGGCGAATTGTCGCACGGCTTCGATGAGGGGCTCATCGGGCATGAGGCCCTTCGTGAGGCTCAGAAGAAGTTCGATCTCAGAGTCGCTCAGGCCGCGCTCGCGTAGGATTTTTTCTATCTGATGGCGTGGCGGCGCAGGGAGCTTCACAATTTGGCAGCGCGAGAGGATCGTTGGCAAGATATTGGTGCTTCTGGCGATCAGGAGAAAAATCAGATATCGGGGCGGGGTTTCGAGAATTTTGAGCAGGCTGTTAGCAGCTTCGAGGCTCAAATCTTCGACGCTCTCGATGACGTAAATTTTCTTTGGGGCTTCAACGGGGGGATAGAGCGCTTTCTGCTGTAATTCGCGGACTTGGTCTATAGAGATGCGTTTTCCCGACTTGCTCACCCACGTGAGATCGGGATGGGTGCCGTGAGCGAGTTTCGAGCAATGGGGGCAGGTCCCGCATTCTTTGGGGCAGAAGAGATGCTGCGCGAACTGGTGGGCAAACTGCGCAGCTGTCGTGCCGACGATCAGATACGCCTGAGCGGGCTGACGAGCAAGGCTTTCGATCATAGCTCTTTGCTAGCTTAGCACAGCGCGCGTGCTTATGCCAGAAGATGCGCTTGACCAACTCCCCCTTTGAGCATATAATGCTGAGCATCACAGAACACTATCAGAAGCTTAGGTGATCGTACTCATATGGCTGCCGTAACGGTACAAACCCGTGAGGACGCTGTCAAACTCTTCCGCGAGATGGGATTGATCGGCGCGGGCGGTGCGGGTTTCCCCACGTACTTTAAATACCTTACCCCAACGAAGATTCTCATCGTCAACGCCGAGGAGGGCGAACCGGGCTACGAAGCTGATAAGATCCTACTGATCAGCAAAGCCGAGGCGTTCGTCGAGGTCTTCGCAGCGCTGAAGAAGATCTTCGGCTTCGAGCAGATCTTTATCGGAGCCAAAGAGAAAGACAAAAAGCTCTTGGAGCCCCTCAGAGAGAAGTATGGCTTCGAGATTCGCTATACGCCGAGCATCTACGGCATGGGCGAGGAGAAATGGCTCACCAAGGCCGTGACAGGGATGGAAGTGCCACCAGGGAAGATCCCCTTGCACGTCGGCGTGACGGTCAACAACGTCGAGACCGTCTACAATATGTACCGGGCCATCTTCCAGGGCCAGCCCGTCACTGAAAAATACTTTAACGTCTATGGTGAGGTTGCCAAACAGACGGTCGTGCTCGCCCCCATCGGCACGTATTTAATAGATATTCTGGCGATGATCGGCGTGGACACAACACGATACAATAAATTAGCCGTGCTCGATGGCGGCCCCCTGATGGGTGACAGAGTGAACGTCGGGGAGCACGCCGTCACCAAGAAGACCAACGGTTTCTTGGTGATCGAAGCGGCCAAGTACGTCGCTGACCAAGTGAGTTTGCGGCCGCTGCCGGGCCAGCCCGCCCCCACGTGGGACGATACTCTTCCCGAAGCCATGAAGAAATTAGGGCTTGAACGCTATTTGGATTGGCACCCCACGCCCGCAGACGTCTTAGATATTCGCGACAAAGTGACGCGTGTGAAGATCTTCATGCACCAAGATGGCCTGCGCGGCAAGCCCAGTGTTCCCATAGTGAAAGTCGGCGATAGAGTCAAGATCGGCGACCCGATCGCCAAGCCCCTCGATGGCCCGATCAACGACTTCAATCTCCTCAGCGTCGCCCATCACGCGAGCATTGACGGGGTCGTCACCGAAGTGACCGAGAAATTCGTGCGGATAGAAAAAGCCTAGCGCCGGATGCTGAAGCATCCGGCTCAGTATTATGAAAGCCCGCTCAAGAGGGCTTTCGAGCGTGCTTGAGCACGCTTCCATCTGCTACGCCGGCGACTTCAGCCGCCGGCACAGTGAGAGTAAAAGCATGGAATCACAGCGAAAGCGTAGCTTGACCTACGGCCGCTTGATGGTCGTGCTGGGGGCAGCGATCGCGCTGGCGCTCGTGATCGCGCTTGTGCAGTCGTTGCTCTTGGCCCATCAGCGGGGATTCGGCGAGATCACGTTTTCGATGGTGCAGCAAGCTTCTTACGAGAGAACTGAGCTGGCTCGCGCGGAGCTCGACAGACATAACGGCGACACCGGCAAGATCCAGGGCACCCTCATCTATGTCAAGACGAGCGAGGGGAACTATGCGAAGCTTGCTGTCGAGTTCGGATATCGCTTCTGGAGCCCGAAATTACAATTTGTCATCTATCAAGGGATCGTCTACGACGACCGGGGGAACACGCTGCGCGAGCTCTTCAATGTCTATATCCCCTTGAACGTGAAGTACGACGTTGACGCTGGGCTGATGGACACCGAGGGCGCGAGCGAGTTCGGGGTTGATCTGGCGTTTGACGAGCGCGGGCCGGCCGATCAAACCCTGCGGGCGCTCAACGGCGCGCGCTTCTATCTGCCCAAAGCCGAAGAGCTGCGCCGGTAGAACTGACATCCGTGAGCGAGCACGCACTGCTCACAGCGGGGCGTGGAACGACAGATCTCTTTTCCGTGGCGCACGATCAGTGCGTGATATTCGTTGAAGAGTTTCGCGCTCTTGGGAAGCTGGGCCATACACAATTGCTGAAGCTCGCCGTAAGAGATCTGCGAGCTGATGAACCCCAACCGTGAGAAGATTCTCTTCGTATACGCATCTACGACGAAGATTGGCTTATTCGCTGCGTAGAGCAAAATCGAATCTGCCGTCTCTGGGCCGATGCCCCAGATCGAGAGAAGCTCAGCTCGAAGCTTTTTTGTGGGTTGCGCGAGCATTCTGCGAAGATCGCCGTCATAGTGAGCACAGAGATGCGCGACGAACGCTTTCAGCTTTTTCGCTTTCTGGCGGAAGTACCCGGCGGGGCGGATGAGCTCGGCGAGTCTTTCTTCGGAGATCTTATGGAGTCTTTTGGGCGTGAGGGCGTTATGCTTTTTGAGATGTTCGATAGCGCGCTCGACGTTGCCCCAATTAGTAGCCTGCGTGAGGATCGCTCCGACGATCACCTCAAAGGGCGAGTCCGCCGGCCACCACCCCTGCGGGCCGTAGGCGTCAGAGAGCACTCTGTACAGCTCAAGCAGATTCATTTGCGTATTATACAAGGTTTTTGCAACACTCTTCTCTATGCCCTATAATGCTTGCAGACTTCATCCATCAAGGGAGTGAGGCACTATCGCGGTCACAACGCGCACCAAGCCCGAGTGGCTCAAGATCCGACCTCCGGCGGGCCAGAACTACATCGCGATTAAAGAGACCTTGCGCAGACACGGGTTGCACACGGTCTGCGAGGAGGCCCACTGCCCCAACGTCCACGAGTGTTGGGGCGGCGGCACCGCTACGATCATGCTCATGGGCTCGGTCTGCACCCGAGGCTGCCGCTTCTGCGCCGTCACTAGCGGGCATCCTAAGGGCTATCTTGACCCGTTAGAGCCGTGGAAGGTCGCCCAAGTCATACGCGAGTGGGGCTTAGATTATATAGTCTTGACGAGCGTCGCCAGAGACGATCTTCCTGACGGCGGCGCGGAACACTTTGCCAAAACTATTAGGGCAATCAAGCAGAAAACACCTCGTACGCTTGTCGAAGTCTTGATCCCCGACTTCCGTGGCGACATCAATGCCCTGAAAACAGTCGTGGACGCTCAGCCCGACGTCATTGATCACAATATCGAGACGGTCGAACGGCTGACCCCCAAAGTGCGCGATCGGCGTGCGTCGTATCGCCAGTCTCTCGCTGTCTTGGAGAACGTGAAAAAACTCGATCCCACGCGCTATACAAAGTCGTCCATCATGGTGGGTCTGGGGGAGACCGACGAAGAGATTGTGCAGACGATGCGCGATCTGCGCGCGGTGGGGGTGGATATCTTGACAATTGGGCAATACTTGCGCCCTAGCCCAAGACACCTTGAAGTTGTGGAGTACATCCATCCCGATAAGTTTGCCCAGTGGAAAGAAGTTGGCGAAGCTCTAGGGTTTCGCTATGTGGCTTCCGGCCCCTTGGTGCGCAGCAGCTACCGCGCCGGGGAGTTTTTCGTCAAGAGCTTACTGAGAGATAGTGTGGAGGGATAGCATGGCAGCCAAGGCAACGATAGCTCAGCGTGAACCACTTGTCCCGTTCGTTCAGATTTTGGGACCTGACGGTATGGCCAATCCTACGGAGGTTGTCGAGCTAGGACTCAAGCCTCACGATTTTAAGACGCTCTATCGCTGGATGGTCGCGGCGCGCCTCTTCGACGAGCGCGCCTTGGCCCTGCAACGACAAGGGCGCTTGGGGACGTATGCCCCGGTGCTCGGCCAGGAGGCCGCCCAAGTGGGCAGCGCCTACGCCCTCACGCCCGAAGACTGGCTCTTCCCAAGCTATCGCGAGCACGCAGCGTTGGCCATGCGCGGCCAGAGCTGGCTCCAGCTGCTCATGTACTGGGGCGGCAATGAAGAGGGCAATCGCATCCCCGAGGGCGTCAAGAATTTTATGGTCTGCGTGCCCATCGCTACTCAGATCTTGCACGCGGTGGGGGCAGCGTGGGCTGCCAAGATTAGGGGCGAAAAGTCTTGTGCCCTCGTGTACTTCGGCGACGGCGCAACTTCTGAAGGCGACTTCCACGAAGGGCTCAACTTCGCTGGGGTTTTCAAAGCCCCCGTAGTCTTTTTCTGTCAGAACAATCAATATGCGATCTCGGTGCCGCGCACCCGACAGACGGCGTCCCAGACCATCGCACAGAAGGCGATCGCCTACGGCTTCGAAGGGGTTCAAGTTGACGGCAACGACGTCTTTGCCGTCTATAAAGTGACAAAAGAAGCTTTGGAGAAAGCTCGTGCCGGCGGCGGCCCCACGCTGATAGAAGCTGTGACCTATCGGCTCTCGCACCACACGACGGCTGACGACTGGACGCGCTATCGTCCTGCCGAAGAGGTCGAGATGTGGAAGCAAAAAGACCCCATCAAAAGACTGAAGCTCTACTTAGAAAAGCAAGGACTGTGGAGCGATGCCGAAGAAGCCAAACTCATCGAGGAGCTGAAGGCCGAGATTGCTCAAGCGGTCTCGCAGTACGAAGCGCTCCCCAAGCGCCCCGTCGAAGATATCTTTCAGTATATGTACGCCGAGATGCCTTGGAATCTCCAGGAGCAGCTCCAAGAGCTCAAGGAATACTTAGCGGGGCACGGCGGCGACCTCCCCAAAGAATAGCTATGCCCCAGATGAATTTAGTTCAGGCGATTAACGACGCACTGAGAACAGAAATGCGCCGCGACCCCACGGTCCTTGTGTTGGGTGAGGATGTCGGGGTCAACGGCGGAGTCTTCCGCGTGACAGAGAGCCTGTACAAAGAATTCGGCCCGGATCGCTCCATTGATACCCCGCTCTCCGAAGCGGGGATCGTGGGAACGGCGATCGGGATGGCGCTCAACGGGCTGAAACCCATTGCTGAGATTCAGTTTGACGGCTTTCTGGCGCCGGCGTTCGATCAGATCGTCTCACACGCCGCACGGATTCGGTGGCGCTCGCGCGGGCGGTTTCACGTGCCCCTTGTCATTCGCGCCCCCTACGGCGGTGGCATCCGCGGCCCGGAGCTCCACTCTGAAAGCCCCGAAGCGTACTACGCCCACACGCCCGGCTTGAAAGTCGTCATCCCGTCCAATCCCTATGATGCAAAGGGACTCCTCATCGCGGCGATCAGAGACCCAGACCCGGTGATCTATCTTGAGCCCAAGCGCTTATATCGTGCGTTCCGCGCTGAAGTCCCCGAAGGAGATTATATTGTGCCCATCGGGAAAGCTCGTCTTGCTCGCGAGGGCTCGCACGTCACGGTGATCAGTTGGGGGGCGATGGTCCCGGTGGCGCTAGGGGCGGCAGAGAAGATGAGCGTGCAGAACGTTAGCGTCGAAGTGATTGATTTGAGGACGCTCGTCCCGCTCGATGTCGAGCTTGTCATAGCATCTGTGAAGAAGACTGGGCGGGTGGTGATCCTCCATGAGGCGCCCAAGACGTGCGGGTTCGGCTCGGAGTTAGCCGCGCTCATCAACGACAAAGCGTTTGAGTATCTGCAAGCGCCGATTGTGCGTGTGACCGGGCCTGATGTGACTATCCCCACGGCGCAATTAGAAGATTACTATCTGCCTGATGTGGGGCGCTGCGTGCGGGGCATTCAGAAAGTCTTGAGTTACTGAGAGAGTGATCCCTATGCCGCAGATGACGCTGGTGCAAGCGATCAACGACGCGCTCAGGACCGAGATGCGCCGCGATCCCACGGTCATCGTGATGGGGGAGGATGTGGGCGTTAATGGCGGGGTCTTTCGCGCGACAGAGAGTCTTTATAAAGAGTTTGGGCCAGATCGGGCGATCGACACGCCGCTGGCCGAATCGGGGATCATTGGGACGGCCATCGGGATGGCGCTCAATGGGCTCAAGCCCGTCGCTGAGATTCAGTTTGACGGCTTTCTGCCTCCAGCGTTCGATCAGATTGTCTCACACGCGGCGCGGATTCGGTGGCGCTCGCGCGGGCGGTTTCATGTGCCCATCGTCATTCGTGTGCCCTACGGCGGCGGGATTCGCGCCCTCGAACATCACTCGGAAGCCCCGGAAGCTTACTATGTGCATACGCCGGGGTTAAAAGTCGTCATCCCGTCAAATCCTTACGATGCCAAGGGCTTATTGATCGCGGCGATCAGAGACCCTGATCCCGTCATCTTCTTCGAGCCCAAGCGCCTATATCGCGCGTTTCGGCAAGAAGTCCCTGAGGGCGACTACACTGTTCCCATCGGCAAAGCGAGCGTGGTGCGCGAGGGCACCGACGTCACGGTGATCAGCTGGGGCGCGATGGTGCGCGTCTGTCTGGAGGCGATCGAGTCTCTGGAGAACGTCAGCGTCGAGCTGATAGATCTACGCACCCTGAAGCCCTTAGATGTCGAGACGATCTTAAACTCTGTGGCGAAGACGGGGCGCGTAGTGATCGTCCAAGAAGCCCCGCGCACCTGCAGCTTAAGCTCAGAGCTTGTGGCGCTTATCAATGAGAAGATGCTTTTGCAGTTGCAGGCCCCCGTAGTGCGCGTGACCGGCTACGACACGCACATTCCGTATCTCACGATGGAACAGTACTATCTGCCCGATGCTGGGCGCGTGAAGAAGGGGATCGAAAAAGTTCTTCAGTTCTGAGTTTGGCAGTTAAACTCAGAACTGATCAGGAGGTCCTTATGGTCGTAGGCGAGATTGCTACAGGCACAGACGTCTTAGTTGTGGGCGCTGGGCCGGGGGGATACGTCGCTGCTATCAGGGCTGCGCAGCTGGGCAAGGACGTGACCCTCGTCGAGAGAGATGAGCTGGGCGGGGTCTGCCTCAACGTCGGGTGTATCCCATCAAAAGCGCTCATCTACGCAGCGTATCTGTATGACAAGATCAAGCATGCGGAGCAGTTTGGCATCTCTGCGAAAGAAGTCCAGATTGATCTGGAGCGTCTGCAAGCGTGGAAGGAGAGCGTCGTCAAGAAGCTCACGGGGGGCGTCAAGCAGCTCTGCGAGGGCAACGGCGTCAATATTCTCAAGGGCAAAGCGACGTTCATCTCCCCAAAGAAGTGCTTAGTCGAGGGCGAGCATGGTACCCAGACGATCGAGTTCAAAGACTGCATCATCGCTACGGGGTCCGTGCCCATGACTATTCCAGGCTTTGAGGTAGATGGCGAGGTCGTGATAGACTCGACGGGCGCGCTGGCGCTGCGCAAGCTCCCTCAATCGCTGATCGTCATTGGGGGCGGGTATATTGGACTAGAGCTTGGTATGGTCTATGCCAAGCTTGGCACCCACGTCATGATCGTGGAGATGTTAGAGAATCTCCTGCCGGGCACAGACCCGGAGCTGACGCGCTTTGTCGTTCGCAAGGCCAAAGAGCTAAAGATGGAAGTCCATCTCAAATCCCAAGCGAAATGGCTCAAAAAATCCAAAGCCGGAGCAGAGCTCATGGTGCAGACCCCTGACGGGGAGAAGAAGCTCGAGGCCGAGAAGATCTTAGTGAGTGTGGGGCGCAAGCCCAACACCCCTGCGGACTTGGGATTAGACAAATTGGGCGTGCAGCCCGATCCTAGGGGCTTTCTTAAGGCAGATTCCCAGATGCGCACGAGCAACCCGCACGTCTATGCGATCGGGGATGTCGCTGGGCTGCCTATGCTCGCGCACAAGGCCTCTCATGAGGGGATCGTCGCGGCGGAAGCGATCTGCGGGCTCAAGAGCGCTGCCGATTGGCGCACCGTGCCCGCGGTCATCTTCACGGATCCGGAGATCGCCTACGCGGGGATGAGCGAATCTGAAGCCCAGCAGGCGGGCTATAAGACGCTCATTGGAAAGTTTCCGTTTGCGGCGCTGGGGCGAGCGCTGACGCTAGGCGAGACTGACGGGTTTATTAAGATCATCGCGGAC
>DAIPXV010000016.1:0-25175 GCA_036783095.1 Candidatus Bipolaricaulota bacterium | reverse complement strand
TAGGTCCGGTGAGGGTAGTGTCTTAAACTCAGCGCTCTCCTTCGGGCAGCTCGTCATTGACGATCACGCCAAGGAAGTTCGCCTCAACGGCACGGTGCTCCCGTTGACCCCGCGCGAGTACGCGCTCATCAGGCTCTTGGCTTCGGAGCCAGGGCGGGTCTTCTCCGCGCAGGAGATCATCGAGCGGGCGTGGGCCACAGAGAAGTTCGTCTCGAGCGAGGACGTCAAGAAATATATCTATCTTGTGCGGCAGAAGCTCGAGCGCGACCCGCAAAACCCCCAGATCATCCTCACCGTGCGCGGCTTTGGGTACAAGTTCGTGCCCCCGTCTCAGCACGGCACGCCGTGCCCCTAGCTGCATTTGACCTTGGCAGGACCACGGCAGCACCGGCGGGGCATCGCACCAGCACTGGTCTTCTATTCTCTTCTCACCCTGGTAAGGCTATAGTCTCCCCCTGAGGTGAGCCGACCGTGAGGGTCTTCAAATCTTTGATGATCGTTGTGATATTTCTCATAGTATCGCTGGGGAGAAGCTACTCGCAGCCACCGGCGGTCACGGAGCTTCTCGCGTTAGCTGACCGGACGGTCGAGCTAGTGCAGTTGGCCTTGCAACACGTGTCGTTTGCGTTCTTCGCGTTGACGGTTCGGGACGCGCAGTGGCACGCCCAGAGCGCCATCAATATCTTAGAGGGCCCATCATCCCCGCGATATGATCCCCAGTACGGTGCCCAGACGGCTACCTCTGGGGCGATCTCCCAGGCGAAGGAGCTCGTCGAGCGCCTTAAGCAGTCGGAGTTCGCCAGCGATCTTGAGGCAGCGGGCAATCATTTGGTGGTCTTTCTCAGCGCCGCCGACGAGCGGATCGTCAGCGGACGCATGAGCAACAACATCGCGCAGATTCGCGCCCAAGTGCAATTGGGCTTGGGATTTCTTAAAGCGGCTCTGGGCTGCACCGACGACCCGCTCTCCATCGGCGGGGCTCGCGCCATCCAAGAGTACTTCAAGAAACGGCGCTGAGATGCCCCTCACCCCTTTGGCTCCCCTCTCCCTCGCAGGGGAGAGGGGACGGGGGTGAGGGTTTGACTCCATACCCTTTCTGGAGGTGAGACGGCTCTCTCAAAAACTTCATACGAAATCTCTTCACACCCTCACAAGGAGGTACAGACCATGAGCAGGTTGATAAAGCTCACAGCGTTCACGATATTCGTCGTCGGGCTCGCCCTGGGCCTGAGCAAGCAGGGTGATCTCTTGGGTCAAGATAAGATCGTCTCCGTCAGTATCACAGACTTCGCGTTCACCCCTAAGACAATCACTGTTCCCGTGGGCACGACGGTGCGCTGGACCAACAACGGCAACGCCCCACACACCGTGACCAGCACCAGCAGCCCGAAAGCGTTTGATTCCGGCACGCTCAACTCTGGAGATACGTTCCAGCATACGTTCACGACCGCGGGGCAGTTCCCTTATCGCTGCAATATCCATCCGTCCATGACCGGGATGGTCATCGTCGAGCAACAGAAAGAAGAGGTGCAAGAATTCGCGCTCATTCATAGTCTGGCTCAGAACAAGACCTTCCCAGAAGTGATCACCGTGAGCAAGGGGGTCAAAGTGCGGCTCTTCAATACTGCTTTGGACGGGGTACACCCCTCGGTAGCCATCAGCTCCGACGAAGACGGGAAGAACCCCGTCTTTGGCGTCAAGCCCTTCCCGGTGGAGCCGGGGAAGCTGACGACCGTAGAGTTCACGCCCGACAAGGCCGGGACGTTCTTCATCAGCCATAGGCCACACGGGCACAACATCGTGAGCAAGCTCGTCGTGAAGGAGTAGCGATGGCCAAATATCTTGCGGGTGTAATCGCTCTCACAATATTGGTGCTCAGCGGCTGCGATCTCTTCACGGGGCAGCAGCCCTATGGGCCTACTGTCCAAGAGGTCTCGGTCGTGTTGAGGGAGTGGCAGATCATCCCGGCGCGGCTGACGGTCAAGGCCGGCAGAGTACGCTTTGTCGTCAAGAACGAAGGAACGGTAGATCACGGCTTTGAAGTGGAAGGCCCCGGTCTCGAAGAGGAGATAGACCCGTTCCCACCGGGGCGGACTCGCACCCTCGAGCTCGATCTGGCCCCAGGGACGTATGAAGTCTACTGTCAGGTCCCCGGCCACGAAGAGCTGGGCATGAAGGGCGAGCTGATCGTCAAGCCGTGATAGGCGTTGGCTGAAGCACGCAGACGCTTGCACAGATCACCCTAGCACAGAAAGAAAGGAGGTGAATCGTTATGAAGAAGAGAACGCAGTGGATGGGGCTTGTCATCGCAGGGCTGCTGGTAGTGTTGGCCGCTTATGGTCTCAGCCAATACGGCCCGCCAACGGATCCACAGCCCCCGCAGCCACCAGCTCCCACGCAGCAGCCGGCTCATCTCGTGGTCTTGACAGCTACTCTCACGACCACTCAGGAGGTGCCCACCCCAACGGTGACGACCGCGGTTATCGGGGCAGGGGTCTTCGTCTTCGACCCCGCCACCAATATCCTGAGCTTCGCTATTGCGTATAAGGGGCTCAGCGGCGCGGCTACGGCGTCACACTTTCACAGCGCGGCGGCAGGGGCTGCTGGGCCGGTCTCCCAGACCATCTGTGGCGCTCCGGCCCCGGCCTTGCTCGGCGCTTGCCCCACGAGCACCGGTGGCTTCTTGACGGGCACGTGGACTGTCCCGGCTACCGTCGTCCCCGTGTTGTTGTCTGGTGGACTCTATGTGAACATTCACACAGCGACCAACGCCGCCGGTGAGATCCGGGGACAGATCAACCCACTCTAAAGCCAGCTTCGTCTGGACTGTACGGCCTTCGCCGGCCAATGGCCGGCGAAGGTGTACGGCCCAGGCGAAGCCTGGTTGACAAAGTTCCCACCGTCAGCTATCTTACTCTGTAGGTGATATGCGCCTATGCAATATGTGTGGATTATCCTTGCTGCTGTCGTGGTCGTGCTCGGTGCTATCTTCGTCCTCAGTAGCCAGCCCTCGGCTTCTATAGATCAGCAAGTCAAGCTCACGCTCACGGAATGGAAGATCTCCCCCAACCCCATCGAGCTGGTGGCTGGCCCGGCGCGTCTAGTCGTCTTCAACATGGGGGTCCAGCCCCACGCCCTGGCAATTATGAACATGGACCGAAAAGTGCTGCGCCAACTCGAAGTCGTGCCCGCTGGCGGGGTGCAAACGTTCTTAATTGAGCTGCCTCGCGGGGAATTTGTGCTCTATGATGCTCTGAACTGCCGCGACCCCATCCGGGGAAACTGTGAACAGAAGACGATGGTCAGCAAGATCATCGTGCGATGAGAGAAGAATGAATGTCCTCGGCATTGTGCTCGCCCTCTTGCTTAGCGTGAATACGGTCTTGGAGGCGCAGGAGATCTGGGTGCTGCTGCATGGGGTTGGGGGGGCAGGGCGCGATTGGCGCTACATCGCCCCGGCGTTAGCTCAAGAGGGACAGATGGTGCTGCGACCGTCGTTACCTCATCGCGTGGGGCTCTTTGCCTGGGCGGAGAACATCGTCGGGTTCTTCGAAAAAAGCGGGCTTTTGGAGCGAGCGGATCGCAGCGTTCTCGTAGTAGCCCATAGTTTTGGCGGCGCCGTTGTGCTCTTCTTACTCAAAACAGCGTATGAGCTGGAGCACCACGATCTCGCTCGCCTTGAAGCTCAGTTGGACTGCGGGCGTCTGCAGGGGCGCGCTATGGGCGCGTGCCAAAAGATCAAAGCGGGCTGGCAGGCGCTCTTGAGCGATCCTGCGCGAGCTCAGAAGTGGATACGCACGGCTCAGAAGATCAAACACGTCTTTCTCTATCATGCGGCGCTGCGCGGGGCCTGCGGCGCAGACTTAGATCTTTGGGGTCTGGGCGGCGACGCGACCGCCTCGCTCCAGTTGCTCGCCCAGCTGAGTGACTTCTTCTATCACCCTCTGGAACACATCAGTTGGAATGGACAGATCACTGTTGTGAATCTCTACGGGGGAAGAAAATATATGCTCTCGCTCTGTGGCCTCTCTGGGAACGATTCTATGCTCAGCTACGAGCAGCAGCGGCTCTCTGCCGAGGCCCCAGGGTATCGCGAGCTCTTCTTTGACCATCGGTCGCATTTTGATTTTGCCCTCAGCCCTGCAGTAGGGCGGCAGCTGGCTCAGGCTCTGAGCAAGCTCGCTCACTCGGAAAGACTCCCTGGAGGTGTGCTATGAGCACAGATTACTTTAATATCGAGGAGCTGCTCACGGAAGAGCAGAAGCTCATCCGCAACACGGTGCGCCAGTTCGTCGACGAGGAAGTCTTGCCCATCATCAAAGAAGCGTTTGAAGCTGGGCACTTCCCTGTGGAACTCATCCCTAAGATCGCTCAATTGGGGCTCTTGGGAGCGACGCTCAAGGAGTACGGTGGCGCGGGTATCGATTCGATCTCGTATGGGTTAGCCATGCAAGAGCTTGAGCGTGGGGATACGGCCATCCGCAGCTTCTGCTCCGTGCAGAACGGCTTGGTGATCTATCCCATCTATACGTTTGGGAGCCCAGAACAAAAAGAGCACTGGCTCCCTAAGCTCATCCGCGGCGAAGCCGTCGGGTGTTTCGGCTTGACCGAGCCCGAACACGGCAGCGACCCCAGCGCTATGGACACTACTGCCGAGCGCGACGGAGAGTATTTTGTTCTGAACGGGACCAAGGCGTGGATCACCAACGCGACCATCGCCGACGTCGCGGTCGTCTGGGCCAAGCTCGATGGGGTCGTGCACGGCTTTCTCGTGGAGAAGGGCACTCCTGGCTTTTCCGCAGCCAAGATCGAGCACAAGATGTCCGCACGCGCCTCTGACACCGGCGAGCTCTATCTCAATAACTGCCGCATCCCTGCGAAGAATATACTCCCGGGGGCCTCTGGGATGAGAGCCCCACTGATGTGCCTCAATCAGGGGCGCTATGCGATCGCCTGGGGAGCGGTTGGGGCCGCTATGGCGTGCTACGAGGAAGTAGTCGAGTACGCCAAGCAGCGCGTCCAATTCGATAAACCCATCGCGTCCTTTCAGTTGGTGCAAGAGAAGCTCGCGGAGATGCTCACAGAGATTACTAAAGCTCAGCTGCTCTGTCTGCGGTTGGGGCAGCTGCGCGATGCCGGCACGATCAAGCCCGCACAGATCTCCCTTGCGAAACGCAATAATGTCGCGATGGCCCTCAAGGTGGCGCGGCAAGCTCGCGATCTCTTAGGGGCGAACGGCATCACCTTGGACTATCAAGCGATCCGGCATATGCTCAATCTGGAGAGCGTCTATACGCTCGAAGGCACGCACCACATCCAGACGCTGATCCTTGGGCAAGATATCACGGGGATCTCGGCGTTCAAGTGATCATTTGAGAAAGTGCAGGAACATGCCGGCGGCGATCATCGTGCCGATCACCCCGGCGACGTTGGGCCCCATGGCGTGCATGAGCAAGAAGTTTCTGGGATTGGCTTGTTGTCCGAGAATCTGAACGACCCGCGCCGACATGGGCACGGCAGAAACCCCTGCCGCTCCGATCATGGGGTTGATCTTCTCTTTCGAGAAGAGATTCATAATCTTGCCCATGAGCACCCCAAAGGCGGTTGCCGTGGCAAATGCCACAACACCCAAAACAAAAACCAAGACCGTTTGCGGCCGCAAGAAGTTGTCCGCGGTCATCGAGCCGCCTATGGAGATCCCTAGCAGTATGACTAAGATGTCCATAAACGCTTCGGAAGCTGTCTTGGAGAGCCTTTCTGTGACCCCGCACTCCCGGAGGAGATTTCCAAACATGAAGCACCCGATCAGAGGGGCCGACATCGGCACGAGCCAGATGGTCACCGTTGCTGCGATGATGGGGAAGAGAATTCTTTCTCGCCTGGAGACCTCGCGCAGCTGGGGCTTCATATAGATGGCGCGCTCGCTCTTGGTCGTGAGGGCTCTGATGACGGGGGGCTGAATCAGCGGCACAAGAGCCATGTACGAATAGGCCGCTGGGGCCGTCGCCGTCAGCAGATGCGGGGCTAGTTTAGCCGTCAGATAGACGGTCGTCGGCCCGTCCGCTCCCCCGATGATCCCAATGCTCGCGGCCTCTGGCATGGTGAAGCCCACTAAGAGCGCCGTCACAAAGACAAAGTAGACGCCAAACTGGGCCGCAGCTCCCAACAGCAACGTCTTGGGGTTGGCGATCATTGGGCCGAAATCCGTCAGCGCTCCTAGCCCGATGAAGATCAGCAGCGGCAGGACCTCTGTGGTAATGCCGACGCTATAGATTCGCGCGAAGAACCCATCGGGCTCGGCAAAGAGCGGGGGGAAGAGATTGACGACGATCATGGAGAAGCCAATGGGGACGAGCAGGAGCGGCTCCCACTTCTTCGCGATCCCCACATAGACGAAGAAAGCCCCGATGAGAAAAGCAACGATATGGCTTCCCGCAAATGGCCCCCCGGTCAAAAAACTCAAAAGCCCCTCACCGATGATCATGACGATCTCTGCTCAAACTTCAGGATGATTTTGCTCGCCGCCCACAGGATCGCCGCTAAGAGCCCTAGGACAAGAAAGACAACTCCAAAACCGAAGAGCGCGATCTGAGCGACCCAACCCCACTCGATCATCTCAGTATTCGATGATGGCTATGACATCGTTGGCCTTGACGGCTTGCCCGGCAGCGACGCGGATCTCTTTGACCACGCCGGAGACCGGCGTGAGGATGGAATTCTCCATCTTGAGGGATTCAAGAATACACAGGGTATCGCCTTCCTTGATCCTGTCGCCAACCTTCACAAGCACGTTCATAACTTTGCCCGCAAGCGGGGCTTCGATAATCTCTTGAGCCATGGTCCTCCTTGTTAGAGATTAATATTAGGGTATTTCTTCCAGATTTTCCAGGGGCAGGTGCCCGGAGGGGTGAATTTGTTCTCTAACAGATCCAGAGCGCGATTGATATACTTTCTCGTATCGTGAGGCATGATGATATCGTCAACGCAGCCCCGCTCAGCAGCGCGGTAGGGGTTCTCGTAGAGCTCGCTGAACTCTTGGATTCTCTTGGCTTTGACCTCTTCGGGGTTTGGGGCCTCTTTGATCTCGCGGGCGAAGATCACGCTTGCGGCAGTCTCCGCACCCACGATGGTGATCCGCGCCGTAGGCCAAGCGAAGACAAAATCCGCTCCGATGCTCTTATCTAGCATCCCGTAGTGAGCCCCAGCGTAGGACTTTCTTACGATGATCGAGATGAGAGGCACAGTAGCGTTCGCCCAGGCAAAGAGCAGCTTGGCGCCGTGGCGCAAGATCCCCGCCCACTCTTGTTGGGAGCCGATCATATAGCCTCCGCAGTCCACAAACGTCACCACGGGGATATTGAACAGATCGCAGAATCTGATGAAGCGCGCCCCTTTATCCGCAGCGTCAATATCAATGGCGCCAGCGGCCCACATGGGCTGGTTGGCCCAGATGCCCACGGGGCGTCCGCCAAAGCGCGCCAACCCCGTGATCACGCTCTTGGCATAGTGCTCCATCGTCTCGAAGAAGTGGCCGTCGTCCACGACGGCGCGGATGACGCGCTTCATATCGAAGGGCTTGAACGGCTCATCGGGGACGATGTCGTCGAGCTCTGGGACAAGGCGATCTGGGGGATCTTGGGGCGTTTGGCGAGGCGGACGTTCACGGTTGTTGGAGGGCAGAAACGACAGGAGCTCCTTCGCTTTATCTATGGCGTCTTTATCGTTTTGGGCGACGATATGGGTCTGGCCGGCCTTGATCGCGTGGGCCTTCCAGCCGCAGAGCTCCTCCAGAGTTATCTCCTCCCCGATCTGGGTCTTCACGAACGCCGGCCCAGCGATCCCCAAAAATCCCGTATCACGGGCTTGAATGAGGAAATCTTGCATGATCGGGTGATAGGCCTGCCCGCCTAAGCATGGGCCGAGCAAGAGGGCGATCTGAGGGATGACGCCGGAGGCGAGCGTTTGCATCCGGAAGAGCCGTCCGTAAGCTTCCAGAGTATCTATGCCCTCGTGGAGGCGAGCCCCAGCGGAATCGTTCATCCCGATGACGGGAAATCCCTTCTCCATGGCAAATTGAATCGCGTAGGTCTCCTTGAAGCCGTGATACTCCCCGAACGTCCCGGCCATGGCAGAATAATCTTCGGAGAAGGCCACGACCCACCGCCCGTTCACCTTCCCGAACGCCGTAATGACTCCCTCGGCGGGAATTTGTGCCTTATCCATGCCAAAGTGCACTGTCCTGTGCTTGATGTGCATCCCGATCTCAGTATATTCACCGTTATCGAAGAGATACTCCAAGCGCTCGCGGGCGTTGAGTTGCCCGGCCTTCTTGCGCTTCTCTAAGACAGCGGGATCACCCATCTTGAGGATCCTCTCGCGCTCCCTTTGCAACTCTTGGTAGAGGGCCTCTTTCTTCTTGTAGAATATTTCCATAGGGGCCTCCTTGTGCCCCTACGATAACGTATAAGAGAGCTTGGTGCAAGAAGCAAGGTAGTCGGCGTTACTGACCCCTAATGCGTGACGGGCTAAACTGGGAACGATGGGAAAAGCGAAGGAGGAGATCGTGCGATACCTTGGAGTCAGTGGAGCTCTCTTGGCTGTCGTTGGGGGCGTGGTGCTTGCTCAGCCGGTCCCTCCGGGCTTGTGGGGAGCGGGCTTGTTAGGAGCGGAGGTCGGAGCAGTCCTCGGGGGAGCGATCGGCCTGGGCACGGTGCATACGGCGTGTGTACGGGTCGAGAGAAGTTGTGATCCCCTCTATAAGATAGTCGTCTTGCAGCAGCGGCTCCCCATCGAGGACGATCTCTTATCAGTCATTAGGCTCAACTCGCCGGGGTTCCACACGGTCAATATGGGGCGGGGGATTGGGGCTCTGGCGGGGGTGGCGTTAGTCGGCTTCATGCGAGGAGTTCAAGGGAATATCTGGGCGGCGTTTCTCGCCACTCAAGTGTGGGTGGCGGCCAGCCAGCATTTCTTTCTCTTAAAGTTTCCGCTGGTGCCGGCTCTCGTCGCCACGGCCGCCTATAGTTGGGGGGCCAGGCTCAAATCCCCACGGGTTTCTTCAGGGTGGAGCGTCCCTCTCTTCTCTGAGAAGTTTTAGCGGCGAATGTAACGCGCGTTACTTTTCTGGCTCATCTCCATTTGCTAGAATATTCTGTCGCAAAACGATCGCAGTCGAAGGAGGATTCGTATGATTCGGAGGATTTCTCTGTTGCTCTTCGTTGGGGTGATCGCTGTTGGGGTGGGGAGCACGGCGCGGGAGGGCCGGACGCTCACCGTCAGCCAGATGGTCTTTCTGGACGATGTGCCCTATGCTACGTCGTATCAGATCGAGATTGCGCCGGGGTATAGCTCTGGCGGCGCGACGATCTATAAATTCACGGGCTCGGCGTATTTCGCGGGCGATCTGGGCAAGCTAACGGAGATGGGGTTTGATCTGGGGCAAGCTGCGGGGCGGTTCGTCTTTGGGGGGTTGGCTCCTGCGGGCGTGCTCATCGAAGCTGCAGCCTTAGCGTTTGTGAGCGGCCCCGTGATGGTCGAAGGGCGCCATGACGTGGGGGTCTTCGGCAAAGCCGTTCAGCATCTCATGCTCGACCCGGCGCAGAACACAGCTCATGGGCATCTGTATATCAAAGCCGTCGCCCCGGCGATCAATATGGTCGGCGATATCACCGCGCCGATCTCGATCACGGCCACCTATGAGAAAGACAGAGTGACGGGGCTTGTTCAGTATGGGGTGCAGCTGACGGCAGAACTGAAGTTCAAACACAAGCAGCACGATCGGCGCGACCCGGAGCTTGCGGGCTCGGTCTACGTGCAGAATCTGCGCCTGACGGTGCTCAGCCAGACGGCATGGACGTTCTCTGGGGAGATCGTCGCGGCGCTGCACGTGGATCCGTAACGCTAAATCCCCATTCGCTTGGCGATGATCTCGTACATCACTTCGGTGGTGCCTGCGCCGATCTTCCACAGTCTTATGTCTCTATAGAATCGCGCGATGTCGTACTCCTCGATATAGCCGTAGCCGCCGTGAATCTGTAAGCATTCGTCGGCGACTTCGCACGCGACGTCGGCGCAGAAGGCCTTACACATCGAGACGACCGTCGTCGCATCTTCGCCGGCTTCCATGAGGCGTGCGGCGTGATAGAGCAATTGTCTCGCCGCTTCGAGCTTGGTCTGGAGCTTGGCGAGCTTATGCCGCGTAATCTGAAACTCGGAGAGTTTCTTCCCAAAAAGCTCGCGCTCTTGGGCGTAGCGAATCGCATCTTCGAGGGCTTGCTGCGCGGACGACGTCGCGGCGACGCACGAGACGAAGCGCTCGTTCTGCAGCCCTTGCATAATATAGTAAAAGCCCTTGTTCTCCTCTCCGATGAGCTGGTCTGCAGGGACGGGGCAGTTCTCAAAGAAGAGCTCGCCGGTGTCGGAGGCGTGCATGCCGAGTTTCTTGGGGAGCTTGTGGATCTCGAACCCTGGGGTGCCCCGCTCCACAAGCAATATAGAGACGCCGCGATGGCCCGCGCCCGGATCGGTCTTGCAGGCGACGAAGAAGAGATCGGCGGTGAGGGCGTTGGTGATGAACGTCTTGCTGCCGTTGAGGATGTAGTGAGAGCCCTTCTTTGTGGCTGTGGTCTGCATCGCCGCGAGATCGCTGCCGCCGCCGGGCTCGGTGAGGGCGATGGCGCCGACCTTCTCCCCGCGGATCATCGCGGGAAGATATTTCTGTTTGAGGGCTTCGGAGCCGTACTTATAGAGATAGGGCGAGGACATATCGGTGTGGACCAAGACGCTCATGGTCAGGCCGCGGGAGCGGCAGCGACCCAGCTCCTCGCAGAAGACGACGGTGCTCCAGATATCGGCGCCGGCGCCGCCGTATTGTTCGTCGTAGCGGATCCCTAAGAAGCCTAGCTCACCCATTCTTTTGTAGACGTCTTTGGGGAAGATGCCGGCGGCCTCCCACTCGTCCACGTGGGGGTTGAGTTCCTCTTCGACGAAGCGTCGGACGGCCTTGCGGAAGATGCGGTGCTCTTCAGAGAACGGGTAGTCCATAGTGCTTCATTATACCAGACTTCGTCTGGACTGTACATCACACCCTCACCCCTGTGCTCCCCTCTCCCCTCTGAGGGAGAGGGGATGGGGGTGAGGGAACAAATGCTCACACGTTCTTCACTTCATTGATGAGCTTGGTGAGCGACTCCTTCGCATCCCCGAAGAGCATTCGGGTCTTCTCGTTGTAGAAGAGCTCGTTCTCAATCCCCGCAAACCCCGGATTCAGGCTGCGCTTGAGCACAATAATCTGCTTCGCCTGGTCAGCATTGAGAATAGGCATCCCATAAATGGGACTGCTCTTATCGTACCGGGCCGCAGGGTTGACCACGTCGTTGGCCCCAACAATCAGCGCGACATCGGCGTTCTGAAACTCGTCGTTGATCTGGTCCATATCATAGAGCTGCTCGTAGGGCACGTTGGCCTCGGCAAGCAAGACGTTCATGTGACCGGGCATCCGCCCCGCCACAGGATGGATTGCATATTTCACAGTGACGCCGCGCTTGGCCAGCTCGTCGGCAAGCTGTCTCACCGCGTGCTGGGCTTGCGAGACGGCCATCCCATAGCCGGGAACAATGATAACTAACTGTGCATACGCCAAGAGGATCGCGGCCTCGTCGGCTTGGATAGGCTTGACGGTCTTCTTCACTGCCGTTGCCGATCCAGAACCGGCGGTCACCACAGCCCCGAACGCCCCAAAGAGCACGTTGGTGATGGGGCGGTTCATCGCCCAACACATAATTTGGGTGAGGATGATCCCCGAGGCCCCGACCAACGATCCCGCGATGATCAGCGCGTTATTTTTGATGACGAACCCGGCCATCGCGGCGGCGACCCCTGACAGGGCGTTCAAGAAGCAGATGACGACGGGCATGTCCGCCCCGCCAATGGGGATCGTAAAGAGCACCCCGAAGACCAACGCAGCAACAGTGAGATAGAGAAAGACCCAGGGGTGCCCAAAGGTGACGACCAAGAAGACCGCCGCGGCGACGATCGTGAGGAAGAATATCAAATTAATAATATTTTGGAACGGGTAGGTGATGGGGCGCTCGTTGACGATCCCCTGGAGCTTCCCCGCGGCGATCATGCTCCCGGAGAAGGTCACCGCCCCGACGACCATCGCGAGCATAATCGAGATCGAGACGTCGAGCGTCAGGGCACTGGGATCAGCAGCATATTTGAAGAACTCGGCGGCCGCGACGAGCGCCGAAGCCCCGCCACCAAAGCCGTTGAGAATGCCGACCATCTGCGGCATGGCCGTCATCTTGACGGTGTAGGCCATCACCGCCCCGAGCGCCGAGCCGATCAGAACACCGATAATGATCATCGTATACTCTTTGATCCCCGAGACAAACAACGTAGCGATGATCGCCAGGAGCATTCCCGCCGACGAGAGCATATTGCCCGCGCGGGCCCGCTTGGGCGATTGCAGCCACATCAACCCGATGACAAAGCACGCCGACGCGATCATGTACGCGAACGCGATCAAAATCTCTCGCAGAGCCATTATTTCTCACCCGGCTTTCGCTTGAACATCTGGAGCATTCGGTCTGTGACCAAGTACCCACCCACCACGTTGATCATCGCCAAGATAATCGCGATGAACCCCAGGATCGTCTGCAACCAGCCCTCTTGTCTCCCGGCGACGATCAACGCCCCAATGATCGTAATTCCAGAGATCGCGTTGGAGCCCGACATCAGCGGGGTATGGAGCAAGGGGGGGACTTTCGTAATCACCGCGAACCCCAAGAACATCGCGATCACGAAGATATACAGTGCAGCTAAGAGTGCTTCGGTCATACAACCTCCTTACTTTTGTTGGAGCAAGATCTGGCCGTCATGGGTGATGCAGCAGCCCCTGATGATCTCGTCGGTGAAGTCGAGATTGAGCTGCTTCTCTTTGTTAATTAAGAGACTGAGAAAGCTCGCAATATTTCTGGAGTACATGTGACTGGCGTGGAAGCTCATCGAGCTGGGGAGATTGATCGGCCCGACGACGGTCACGCCGTTGACGAAAAGCTCTTTCCCCGCTTGGGTGAGCTCGCAGTTGCCGCCCTGCTCGGCGGCTAAGTCTATAATGACCGAGCCGGGCTTCATCGCCGAGACCATCTCTGTGGTGATGAGCAAGGGGGCTCTCTTGCCGGGGACGAGCGCCGTGGTGATCACGACATCAGACTCTTTGACGTACTTGGCAATCAGCTCGCGCTCTTTCTGTTTGTGCTCCTCGGAGAGCTCCTTGGCGTAGCCTGATTTGTCCGCGGCTTCTTCTATAACTAATCCCACGAACTTGGCGCCTAAGCTCTCCACTTCTTGCTTGACCGCGGGGCGGACATCGAACGCCTGGACGACTGCCCCCAGACGTCGCGCCGTGGCGATCGCCTGCAGCCCGGCGACCCCTGCCCCAATGACGAAGACCTTCGCTGGGGTGATCGTCCCCGCGGCGGTCGAGAGCATGGGGAAGAACTTAGGCAGGTGCTGCGCCGCCAGCAGCACTGCTTTATAGCCCGCGACGGTGCTCTGGGAGGAGAGCACGTCCATCGGTTGAGCGCGAGTGATTCTGGGGATCATGTCCATGGCGAAGGCCGTGATCTTCTTCTGCGCGAGTTGCTGGACCAGATCGGGGTTGAGCAGGGGCTGGAGGATCCCGATCAGCGCGCTGCCCTGGCGCAGCAGCCCGATCTCTTCGGGGGAGGGCTTCTGCACTTTGATCAGAATATCGGCCGTGCCGAAGAGCGTCTTGCGATCGGGGATGATCGTCGCGCCGGCGGCTTGATAGAGGGCATCGGGGTAGAAGGAGTTTTCCCCGGCGCCGGCTTCGACCTGGACCTCAAGCCCGGATCTGACCAACCTGGCGACGGTCTCTGGGACGAACGCGACGCGTCGCTCCGCAGGCGCGGTCTCTTTAGGAACTGCGATCTTCATTCTCCGTTCACCTCTCTTCTGTGATTCTACTGATTTTGGGGAGCTTGGCACCACGAGCTATGTCATCTCGTTTTATGAGCTATGTCATAAAAGGGGGCAGAGCACAAAGATGCTCACATCCCACAGCGCGTGCGAGATGATCACCGTGATCAAGTTCTGTTCGCGCTGGTAGAGCCAGCCCCACCAGAGCCCCGCGACGCCCGCCGCTCCTATTAAGATAAAATTGAGCGTCCAGATGTGAACGAACGCATAGATCGCCGTCGTCGTAAGAAGCGCGGCGGAGGCGCTCAGGCGCTCGCCGAGCCGCCGTTGCACAAACCCCCGCCAGAAGATCTCCTCGCTCGGCCCCAGCAGAAAGAACAATAATAGCCCGATATACATAAGATCGAGTTGCCCTCGGTTGGCATAGACGCTCCGAATCTGATCGGCAGCGAAGGGGAGGATCGCGGTCGCGATCTGCTTGCCGACCCAGAAGATCGCATAGAGCACAAGAGCCGAAGCGATCCCAAGAGCTATATCGCGCGGGCGAGCCCGAAAGAGCTTCTCTCGATCGGGCGTCAAGATCATGGCACTTATTGCCAAGAGTGCTGCCGCGAGCGACAGCCGCACCCAGAAGGTCCACACCTCCGTCTGAAACGCAAAGTACCACAGGGCGAACGCCAGCACGATCAGCCCGAGGAGCCCGTAGTCTCTGCTCATAACGGAAAAATCTTCTCTAAGATGAGCCCGATGATGAGCCAGACCCCAAAGAGCGTGTCGAGCTGGGCGGTGCGGGCGTCAGCATCATTGGGGATCTCGCGCTGCAGCGTCCTGATCAGCCGGAACGCCACAGGGGCGGAGAAGAAGACCAGCAGTCCCCAGGGGCTCAAGACCCTCAGGGCTATCAGGAGAACTATAGCAAGATACGCTGTGAGGATCAGCCCCTGATAGAGCACGCGGGTCTTCTGGTGGCCCAAGAGCGTCCCGATCGTCGTGATCCCCGCGCTGCGGTCGTAGTCAATATCGCGCAGATTATTCGCAAGTAAGACTAAAGCGACGAGCAGCCCAAACGGCACCGAGATGAGCACGGCGTCGGGGCGGAGCGCTCCCCGCTGGACGAAGTACGTCCCCCCGACGATCACCGGGCCCCACATGAGAAAGACCGAAAGCTCTCCCAGGGCGATATATTTGTACTTGATCGGGCCGGCGGTGTAGAAGAAGCTCGCGATCGCGCCGACGAGTATAAACCAGAGCAGCCCTGCGCCCTTGAGCAGGATGAGCGCAAGCCCAATGAGAGCAGCGATCGCGTAGAGTCCCGCGCTGACCCACAGCACGGCGCGAGGGGAGATGAGCCCCTCCACCAGCGGATGGGGGCGGTAGAGGGTGGTGGGGGCGCCGGGGCGGTCTACCCCGCTCCTATAATCGAAATAGTCATTGATGAGGTTAGTCGCGCCGTGGACGCAGACCGCGCCGACGAGCGTCACCAGGAGGAGCCAGGCGTCAAGAGCCCCATCGAGGGCTGCTGTTGCTCCCCCGACCCCAACGGAGATCGCGGTCATCGTGAACGACCACGGGCGCGTCGCGAGAACCCAAATCTTGAGATTCATTGCTTCTGTTGGGCTTTTTCTAAGACTTTCTTGAGGTCAATCTTGATGTCGAAGACCTGCAGCTCGATCATGACGAGTTCTTCTGTTCCCGTATTGACGAAGTCGTGGAGCTCGCCATCGAGCACCCGCACCGCCGAGCCCGGCTTGAGGGTATATTCTTTACCATCGAGCCGGACAATTCCCGTCCCGGCGATCACATAGAAGATTTGGGGATGGGGATGGCGATGGGCGGGCGAAGTCCCCCCAGGGGCCATCTTGACGAGCATCATCTGGGCGTGGGAGTTGGAGTCGGAGCGCGTCCAGATGGGCTTCTGCCAGATCGTTGGGGAGATCCCCTGCTCCCACGGCCTGTCGGCCAACTGCAGAATTTGCGCGTACTGTGTCATAGCCGACCCTCCTTCGTAGACAGAGCGTCTTGCTCTATGATATAATCTGTTCACAAGGGCTGTCAACTTATGTTCTCGTGGAATCCGCACAGGCGCGGCCCTATGGCCGTCCCACGAAAGCGCGCAGCGCGGCAGAATGCTCTCTCGTGGTGGCTCATCGGGGGGCTCGCGGTCACAGCTGTGGGGCTTGGGGGCTGGGCCATCTATGCTCTCTACTTCGCCAAGCCCGGCGTCGCTCTCCCCATCCAGCAGCCCAGCGACTACCAGCTTCGGATCGGAGAGACCGTCAGCTATACCTCCGTGCCCCCAACATCTGGGCCCTACGCGGGAGCCACAACCGATTGGGGGATTCACGATCGCCCCATCCCCAACGAAATTCAAGTGCATATGCTGCGCCGTGGGGGCGTCTTGGTGCAGTATCGGCCTCGCGAGAGCCCCGTGCTCGATGACCCGGTCGCCGAGGGCCTGAGAAGACTGATCGGGCGCTTACGCACTGAGAACTTTGAGCGATACTGCAAGGTGATCGTGGCGCCCTATCCCTTGCTCCCCAAGAAGATCGCGCTGACGGCCTGGGGGAGACTCGACACGTTTGACGCTGAGGAGATCACCCCGGAGATCGAGCGGAGAATCGTTCGCTTCTTGGATAGACTGATAGATGCGTATAATCCGGAGCGAGCCTCTTGCCCGTAGGCAGTTCGGAGTGTAAATAACTCCCCTCACCCCTTGCTCCCCTCTCCCTCGCAGGGGAGAGGGGACAGGGGTGAGGGCAAATAAGAGAGATCATGCTGCGAGAACTCGTTCGTGAAAGATTGCAAGAAGCCCTCCAGAAGCTCTACGGGGGCTTCGACCAGATCCCGTCGGAACTGATCACTGTGCCGGAGAAGCCGGAGTTTGGGGATCTCTCCAGCACGGTAGCGTTTCATCTTGCCCAGACTTTGTCTGGACAGGCTTCGCTTGACGTTCGCCTTGCCCGGCCAGAGGCCGGGCAAGATGTACAGTCCAGACGAAGTCTGGCTCCACGACAGATCGCCGAAGAGATCGTCGCGGCGCTGCGCGGCCCAGGCGCAGCCTGGTTTGAGCGAGTCGAGGTCGCTGGGCCGGGGTTCATCAATTTCTTCTTCAAGCCAGAAACAGTCCAGCACGCCCTCACCGAGATCCTCGCGCACGGGCAGGAGTACGGGAGGCTGAGCTTCGGGCAAGGCAAGCGCGCTCAAGTCGAGTTCGTCAGCGCCAACCCCACCGGCCCGCTCACTGTGGGGCATTGCCGCCAAGCGGTGCTCGGCGACGTTCTTTCGAGACTCTTGGAGAATGCAGGCTACACCGTCACGCGAGAGTATTATTACAATGACGCCGGACGACAGATGAGACTCCTGGGGGAGTCCGTCCGCGCTCGATACCTGGAGCTCCTCGGCATTCCCACACCGTTCCCCGAAGATGGCTACCACGGAGAGTATATCTATGAGCTCGCAAGAAAGATTCAGCAGCAGCACGGCACGGGCTGGAAGAATGCCAGCGTCGAGCAGTTCACGAAGTTCGCCGAAACGGAGCTCTTTGCGGAGATCAAGCGCACGCTCAGTCGGCTCCTCCGAAGACCCCCAGAACACGTCTTTGATGTCTACTACAACGAGAGCTGGCTCCAGACTTCGCCCTCACCCCTGGGGGTGAGGGGACAACCGCCAGAGGCGGCACGAATGGTTCTCGTAACGAGCGCCCAGGTGCTTCAGTGGCTGCGCGAGCTCGATCTCGCCTACGAAAAAGATGGCGCCATCTGGTTCAAAGCGACGGCCCTGGGGCGCCCGCAAGACAGGGTGCTGGTCCGCAGTCATACGGGTGAGCCGACCTACCGGCTCCCCGACATGGCCTACCACGCGAATAAACTGCTGCGTGGCTTCGATCTCATCATAGACATCTTCGGGGCAGATCACCAAGAGACGTATCAGGACGTGCTCGCGGCGGTGCGGGCGCTGTGGGAGGGCGGAAAGCTCCCCAAAGAGTGTACCCCCGACAAGATTCGCGTGCTCATCCATCAGTGGGTCAATCTCTTGCGCGGCGGACACCCCGTCAAGATGTCCAAGCGCCTGGCCACCTTCGTCACCATTGACGAATTGATAGATGAGATAAAGAACACGGTCGAGCTAGCTCCTGGGCAGGACGAAGCCGCGCGCGAAGATTTTGCCGTGAATGTCGTGAGGTACTTTCTGCTGATGCGGAGCGCGGACTCCCACGTCAACTTCGACTTAGATGTCGCCAAGCAGCAGTCCACGGACAACCCCGTCTACTACATCATGTACGCCTACACGCGAATCAAGAGCATTTTTGAGAAGTTGGAGGGAGAGCCGACGAAGAGCGCCGCGCTTCAGCTTCTCACCGCCTGCGAAGAGCTGGCGCTCATCAAGAAGCTCGATGAGTTCCCGCAGGTCGTGCAAGACGCCACGGAGCACCTGGCCCCGCACTTTCTCGCCAGGTACGTCCATGAGCTGGCCGGACTCTTCCACGATTTTTACGAGAAACATCGCGTGCTCGATGAGGCCAATCCCGCGCTGATGCAGGCGCGGCTGGCGCTCTGCCGCGCGGTGCAGATCGTCTTGGAAAGAACGTTTGAACTCTTGGGGCTTGTCGCCCCAGAAAGGATGTAATGAGCTGGTTTCAACGGCTCAAAGAGGGGCTGAAGAAGACTAAAGAACAGCTTGCAGGGCAGCTTGCTCAAGTGCTCCAGCCAGGGCGGCGCCTCGACGACGAGCTGCTCAGCGAGCTTGAAGAGATCTTAATTACGGCCGACGTCGGCGTGGACGCGACGCTGGAGATCGTGCAGACCCTCAAAGCGCGCGCGGCGGCGCGGGGCGTGCAGGACTCCTCAACAGTCATGGAGCTGCTCAAAGAGATTCTCAAAGAGCGCCTGCGCCCCGCCGAAGGAGCCCTCAATCTCAGGACGGATGATCAACCCACGGTCTTCTTAATATTAGGAGTGAACGGCTCTGGTAAGACGACGACGATCGCCAAGCTCGCCCAGCACTTACGCGATGACTTCGGCAAGCGCAGGATCATCTTTGCTGCGGGGGACACGTTTCGCGCGGCAGCCATTGAGCAACTGGGCATCTGGGCGGAGCGCGTCGGGGCGCAGCTGGTGGCGCACCGTCCGGGAGCAGATCCCTCGGCCGTGGCGTTCGATGCGGTGGAGCGCGCGCTGAAAGAGCGCGCCGACGTTCTGCTCATTGACACCGCGGGGCGCTTGCACACCAAGCACAATCTCATGGAAGAGCTCAAGAAGATCAACAGAGTCGTGGAGAAGCGCCTGGGGCGTCCCATTGACGAACGGCTCTTCGTCTTAGATGGCACGACGGGGCAGAACGCGATCGCCCAAGCGAAGCTCTTTCACGAAGCCGTCTCGGTGACGGGGATTGTCGTCACGAAGTTGGACGGCACGGCCAAGGGCGGGGCAGTCATCCAGATTGCCAGCGAACTGAAGCTGCCCCTCAAGCTGATCGGGGTCGGCGAGCGCGCCGACGACTTAAGAGAGTTCAAAGCCGACGAGTTCGTCGAGGCGCTGCTATGAGAGAGTGCCTAGAAGTGGCAGCGCCATATGGGATTGGATACACTCATAGACAGTGAGGTGACTCCATGAAACGGACACTTACGCTGGAAGAGCTGAAGCAGCAGCCGCTGGAGGATCTCTTGTACGAGATTATCAGGCAAGGGGCTATCATCGTGGTACGTCTTCCTGAAGGCGGAGAGGTTGTGATGGGGCCCAAGCAACCTCTTGAGCCACTCCCCGTGCTCGATGGCTACGTTCCAGAAGGGTGGAAGGATGCCATCTACAGATGCTGAAGCTGCTCAAGGTTTGAGGCGTTCCCCCTTTCTCTTTGATGCAGGGGTATTCATTGCAGCGTTACTTATTGGGGATCCGCGCCATAGAGAGGCGCGGCCCTTGGTCGAGCAAGCTCGTCGAGGTGAGCTTGCAGGTTGCACGACCCCAGGGATTTTAAGCGAGGTGTATGGGGCTTTAACGTGGGAAGGAGCCCAGCCACGCCATGCTCCCCCTGTGGCTGCTCAAGCTGTGCGATTGTTGATCGCTCCCCCTTTCTTGTCGCTTCGGTCTATGAGATCTTTACGTATGACCTAGAGGACTGGCAGGTCTTTGAACCGGAGGGCTTGCGTATAGTTGGGCCACCTTCGACAATGAGCCGCCTTCAGAGAAATATATGAAAGTCCTCACCGGATCGCAGATGGCGGAGCTGGATTGCCAAGCGATAGAGGGGCTGGGCATCCCCAGCTTGGTGCTCATGGAGATGGCCGGACGCGCCGTAACAGAAGAGCTCTGCGCGCGATTTCCCGATATCGCCCACAAGAAGATCGTAGCTATCATTGGGAAGGGGAACAACGGTGGCGACGGCTTGGTCGTGGCCCGAAGCTTGCTCGATCTCGGGGCAGCTGTTGAAGTCCACGCGCTCTGTGCCCCCAAAGAGTTCTCCGAGGAGACGCGCCACCAAGCTGAAATGTTCAGCAAGCTTGGGGGCACCCTCGAGCACCATACCAAGCCCCACGATATGCACGCGCTGGCGCGCGCTCTCGCAGACGCTGAGCTTATCATTGACGGGCTCTTTGGCACGGGGTTTCGTGGCGCCGCCCAGGGGCTCGCTGCTAAAGCTATTGAACTCATCAATCTCAGCCCAGCGTTCGTCTGCGCGATCGATATCCCTTCGGGAGTGGAAGCCGATACGGGGCACGTGCTGGGACCCGCTGTCTATGCTGATCTCACGGTGACGTTTGCGCTGCCCAAGCTGGGATTGTTGCTCTATCCTGGACGCCAGTACGTCGGCGAGCTGGTTGTCAAGCCCATCGGGTATCCCCGCATGCTGATAGACCAGTATGCCAGCACGATGACGCTTGTAGACGCAGACTGGGTGCGCGAGCATCTACCCAAGCGCGAGCCCTACAGCCACAAGGGCGACTACGGCAAGGTCTTCGTAGTTGCGGGCTCGCGGGGGTACACGGGGGCAGCGGCGCTCTGTGCCGAAGCGGCGCTGCGCGCCGGGGCGGGATTGGTCTATCTGGCCGTGCCCGAAAGCCTCTTAGAAGCGATGGAAGCCAAGCTCACGGAGGTCATTAAGCTGGGCTTGCCCGAGGAAGATGGGGCGCTCGCGCCCGCGGCCATCGCGAAAATTTTCGAGATGCTCGAAGACAAAGATGTGTTGATCGTGGGGCCGGGGCTGGGGCGCCACCCGCACACCGTCAAGACGGTACGCCAGCTTGTCGCCAAAGCTGAGAAGCCGTTAGTCCTCGATGCCGACGGGCTCAACGCCCTCGGCCCAGAGGCCGAGAAGATTCTCTCACAGCGCACAGCCCCCACGGTGCTCACGCCTCATCCTGGGGAGTTGTCGCGGCTCATCGCTCAGACTGTAGACGAGATCGAATCGGATCGCGTGGGCGTTGCCCGCAAGACAGCTCAACAGCTTCACAGCGTGCTGGTGCTCAAGGGCGTCCCCACGGTGGTCGCGACCCCCGATGGGGAAATCTTTATAAATTCTACGGGGAATTCGGGCTTAGCTAGCGGCGGCACCGGCGACGTGCTGACGGGCTGTCTTGGGGGCTTGCTGGCCCAGGGGCTTGACAGCATGACAGCAAGCGTCTGCGCGGTGTATCTGCACGGGCGAGCTGCTGATCTTCTAAAGGGCGACCTGGGCGAGCGCGGCATGATCGCTTCTGACGTGCTGCGCGCATTACCCCGAGCGCTGCGGGAGTTTGAGTGAGCTTTCTGCTATACTGAAGATACGCCATGACTCCCAAGCAGAAGGAGTTCTACGCGGACAAGGCCGTGGACTTGGCGCACATCATTGGCGGTGCGTTGGTGATCGGGCAATTCGTGGCCGAGCGATTCGAGCCGGTGATCTTCATTGGCGGCTTGTTGATCTTCATCGGGCTTTACGTCTGGAGCTACTTCTTGACCAAGGAGGTATAGAGCAATGTCCCCATCGGCACTCTGGCTCCTGGGCTTTCTGATAGGGATGTTCCTGGTGGTCACTGTTATCGTCCTGCCCACGATCATCCGGGACTATCGTAAGCGCCATCAGAGATAATGCTCATTGACAGCCACGCACACTTAGACAGCCCTCAGTTTGACCCCGATCGTGAGCACGTCGTGCGACGCGCTCTGGAGGCCAACGTCAACATTATCTCTATCGCGACGAATATCCCATCGAGTCAGAAGACTTTAGAGATCGCACGCAAGTACGAGCTGCGCTGCACCGTCGGGGTCCATCCCCACGAAGCCGAGCAGTTCTCAGGAGAAGAGACCCTAGCACAGCTGCGCCGACTGTGCGCCGAGCCCGAAGTCGTAGCTGTGGGTGAGATCGGCTTAGATTACTTCAAAGAGTACGCGCCGCGAGAGAGCCAACAGCGGGCATTTGGGGCGCAGTTGGCCCTCGCCCAAGAACTTCACAAGCCCGTGGTCATTCATCTGCGCGACGCGGCCGAGGATCTCCTTCAGATTCTCACAGAGCACCCTGGGGTGCGCGGAGTTGTTCACAGTTTTACGGGCGACTGGGCGCTCGCCCAAGAGTTGCTCGATCTGGGAATGTATCTCTCGGTGAACGGGATCGTGACGTTTGAGAGGTCTCACGCGCTGCGCGAGACCGTAGCGAAGATTCCCCTTGAAAGACTATTGCTCGAGACGGACTGCCCGTATTTGGCTCCCGTGCCCCTGCGGGGCAAGCGCAACGAGCCAAGTTTTGTGCGCTATGTCGCTCAAACCGTCGCGCAGATCAAGAAGCTCTCCCTCGAGGAGATCGCCCAGGCGACGACCCGCAACACCCAAGAGCTCTTCGGGCTTTGACGGAGCTGGGGCATGGGATTATAATCGCCTTGGTGAGTTCTATGGCACGAGGGCATCGAGTAGATGAGATTCTGCAGCAGATTGCGCATCTAGAGCCAGAAGAGCAGCGCCAACTCCTGGAGCGGCTGCCTGCGGTGATCCTGTGTTCAGCAGAAGAGCTCGGATGGTTGCAAGTAGCTGAGCCTGCTTTTGAGTTTTGGGACAACCCTGAAGACGCGCGCTATGACCAGTTATAATCGCGGTGACGTTGTCCTTGTGCCCTTCCCGTTCACAGATTTGAGTACTCAACGTCAAAGACCAGCTGTTGTGCTCAGCAGTGACCGCTTCCACCAAATTATAGCAGCAATTACGAGCCAGAGGGCTGGTCTTTTTACAGATTATTCTCTTCAAAATTGGCAGAGCGCTGGTTTGCTGGGGCCTTCCGTTGTGCGCGTAGGGAAGCTTCTCACCGTGCACCGAGCTCTAATACGGAAGAAGCTCGGCGCACTCACTGTGGCAGACCTGAGTGAGATTGAGAAGCGCCTCGTCCAAGTCTTCGAGCTTCAGCTGAGAGTGCCATGACGATGCTCTTGGGGTGCCATCTGTCGATCTCCGGCGGGCTTGAGCAAGCCGTGGCTCGCGCGGAAGAGCTCAACATTAATGCGCTCCAGATCTTCTCGCATAACGCCCGCAGCTGGAAGATGAGCCCCCTCTCCCCCGACGACGCCAAGAAGTTCCTCGAGCGCCGCCAGCGCGCTCACATTGAGTACACCGTCATCCATACGATCTATCTCATCAATCTCGCCTCACCCGACAAGAAGATCTTCGGGCTGTCGGTGCAAGCCCTCAAGGACGAACTCCAGCGAGCTGGCGAGCTGCACATCCCGCACGTCAACACCCACATTGGGGCGCACATGGGCCAGGGGATCGAGAAGGGCTTAGAGCGCATCGTCGAAGCGCTAAATACTGTGCTGGCCAGCCCGCAGGCGAAAAGCGCCCCTGATGTCAAGATTCTCTTAGAGAACTCCGCGGGCGAGGGCACGGAGCTTGGGGCTTCGTTCGCTGAGTTGGCGACTGTGATCAAGAATATAAAGTATCCAGACCGAGTTGGAGTCTGCATAGACACGTGCCATGCGTTCTGCGCGGGCTATGATCTCACCACGCCAAAGGGGCTGGAGAGGACTGTAGAAGAGCTCGACCGTCACGTGGGGCTGGAGCGCGTCGAGCTCATTCATCTCAATGACTCAAAATTTCCGCTGGGGTCGCGCCGCGACCGCCATGAGCACATCGGCCAAGGGCACATCGGGCTGGAGGGCTTTCGGCTCGTCGTCAATCATCCAGCGCTGCGCAACAAGCCCTTCATCTTAGAGACCCCCAAGGACGACGAACAGTCTGATCCCACGAACTTGGCGCGCGTGCGCTCCCTGCGGTATGATGACGGGGCGAGGGCGAGGTGACGCCATGAAGTTCTTCTTGGACACGGCCAACGTCAGAGAGATCGAGCAAGCTGTGGAGATGGGCGTACTCGATGGGGTGACCACTAACCCTACGCTGCTGGCCAAAGAGGGCCGCGACCCCGTCCAAGTCCTCAAAGAGATCTGTAAACTTGTGGACGGCCCGGTCAACGCCGAAGTGATCAGCACCGACGCCGAGGGAATGCTCAAGGAAGCGCGGCGCTGGGCGGAGCTGGGCGACAATATCGTCGTCAAGATCCCCATGACCCGCGAGGGCATGAAGGCCGTCCGCGCGCTCTCCGAGGAGGGCATCCCCACGAATGTGACGCTCGTCTTTTCCCCAAGCCAAGCGCTCATCGCCGCGAAAGCTGGGGCGGATTACGTGAGCCCCTTTGTGGGGCGGCTGGACGACCGCAGCGAGGAGGGCATGGAGCTCGTCTCCAAGATCATCCAGATCTTTGACAATTATGGGTTTGAAACGGAAGTGATCGTGGCGAGCATTCGCCATCCGATGCATGTGGTCGAAGCGGCTCTGATGGGCGCGGATATCGCGACCATGCCCTACGCGGTCTTGGAGAAGCTCTTTGAGCACCCGTTGACGGACCTTGGGCTGGCGCAGTTCCTCAAAGACTGGGAGAAGCTACAGCGATGAGCCAGAAGACCCCTCGCCGAGGCAGAGAAGGGGAAGCAATGAGCCTCGAGAGCGAGCGGTTTCGCTATAGCGAAGCCCTCGAGCGGGTCCTGCGGGCGCTGCCCCAGGTCTTTGCTAAGCTTCAAGAAGTAGAGCGTGTGTGGTTGGTGGGGTCCGCGGCGCAGGGGCGGCGCGACCTGTTCACTGATATTGATCTGGTTGTGGTGCTGCGCTCGGCGGACGATCCCCCGACGCGCACTGCGCGGCTCTATGAGCGAGTCGCATCTCTGCTGTCGCTCGACGTGGATATAGATATGCTCACGTACACGCCGGAGGAGTTTGCCCAGG
>DAIPXV010000015.1:0-28127 GCA_036783095.1 Candidatus Bipolaricaulota bacterium | reverse complement strand
AGTGTGGGATAATTCTCGACGATCACCAAGAGCCGCGCGAGGGCGCTGCCCAGCTCATTTGCTGCCGCGATCTTGTCAGAGATCTGCACCGCGCCGCCGTACTTTGTCCGGGCCTCGGCGATCTCGCGAAAGATCGTCAATTCTTGCCCGGCGAAGCCACGCACCGTCTCCACCAAGTTTGGGATGAGATCGCTGCGCCGCTGGAGCTGATTGTCCACCTGAGCCCAACGCTGACGGATCTCCTCTTGTTGGGTGACGAACTGATTGTACGTCCCCGCAAAGAGCGAGTACGCTGCGATCCCTAAGACGACAAGCACACCAACTGTGATCCACAGAGCTCTATTCATAAGACCTCCTTTCGTGATAAACTCTGAACTGTGCACTTCCAACTTAGTCTCTTACCATCCACGTCCGGCACCACCGCCGCCGGTGCGCCCGCCACCAAATCCGCCAAAGCCCCCGCGGCTAAATCCCCCACCAAATCCTCCGAAGCTCCCTCCTCGCCATGATCGGCCGCCATCTCCTAAGCTACCTAGCCAGATCCACCATGGAATTGTCGAGCTGCGGCGCTCCCGGCGCGCTCCATAACGTATCATCAGACTTACTAATAAGAATAGTATAATGAGCGCGACGACGAGCGCGATCGGGGAAGGATTCGTCAGCCGCTCAATGTCTACAGGGGCTTGACCAGTCAGCTCCACACCTGCGTCTTTGGCGATGATTAAAGCGACCGCCCAGACGCCCTTGTAAATCCCCTCATCGAAGCGCCCTTCGCGAAATTCCGGGATGACAAACTCGTCCAAGATCGCCCCGACTCTTCCGTCGGGGAGAATCCCTTCCAAGCCGTAGCCCGTCACGATGCGCACCCGACGATCCTCAACAGCGACGAAGAAGAGCGCCCCGTTGTCCTTGCCCTTCTGGCCGATCTTCCAACTGTCAAAGACTTTCAGGGCATACTGAAAGTCATCGTAGGGTTGCGTCGTCTTCACCGTCAAGACAGCGATCTGAGCAGTCGTCTTCTGCTCGAGCTCTTGCAGCAGCGCCGTGAGCTTCTCGCGCATCTGGGGAGTGAGAACCTCCGCGTAGTCCGAGACGTACCCCTGGGGCGCGGGGACCTCTTGAGCGAGAGCACCGACGGAGAAGAGTATGAGCAGAGCTAGAGTCTTTCGCATCATTGGGTTTCTCTCAAGATCGTGTCGGCGCACGCGGCGAGCTGTTCGATCTCTGCCACGTAGCGATCAAAGAGCCCCTGGGCTTCGGATTTCTCAAGGCGCACCACTCCCAAACGAACGCTGTGCACGGTGCGCATCGCTTCGAGCGAGAGCCCAAAGGCCTCTTCAGTTTGGGCTAAGATCTCCAAAAATTCATGAGCGGGCCGCAGCCCCTTTAGGCGCAGCAAGTGCCGAGCGATGGTGAGAAACGATTTAAGCGATTGTGTCATAAGCTCCTCGAGGGCTTCGAGGCGCCCGGCGGTCTCTAGATAAGCCCGACGCAGGTTAAGCAGCTTGCCCTTGAGCTCTTCCTCGCACTGCAGGCGAAGATTTTTCGGAGAGATCTTCAGATCAAGCAGAATATCCGTGCCCGAAAGCACTCGGTGCTGCTCTTGCATATCTAAAAATTCGATGGGGAAGACGTCGAGCGAATTTTTAAGAAACTCTGGATCAACGAAGAGCGGGGTGGCGATCTTCTGGCGATGCCATGATCTTACCAAGGGCATAGCTTTGCGCAAAGCCTCCGGGGTGACGCGCTTGAGCACCACAAGAAAATTGAGGTCGGAGCGATCGGGCACAAAGTCCGTGCCCGCGGCGCTGCCGTAGAGCACGAGCGAGACCAGATCGTCGCCGTAGAGCCTCTGGATCTCGTGAGTGAATTTTTCGATAGCCTGTTCGGTTTTGGCGTCGAGTCTCCTCATGACAGGCACTATTGTAACGCATAGTGGGGGGCTTTGAAAAATTTTGATATATTAGGGAAAGCTCTACTCTCGCAAAGGAGGCTCGTGATGCGCCCGAAAGTCTCGATCATCGGTGCTGGGGCCACCGGAGCAACGATGGCCCAACGACTCGTTGAGAAGAACCTCTGCGACGTGGTGATGCTCGACATCCCGGAGCGCGAAAACCCCACCAAGGGGAAAGCTTTAGATATGCTGCAAGCGGGCCCATTAGCCGGGTTTAGCACGCGCGTCATCGGCACGAGCGATTACAAAGATACTGCAAACTCCCAGATCGTGGTCATCACCGCGGGGGTGCCCCGCAAGCCGGGCATGACCCGTGAAGATCTCTTAAGTATTAATACAAAGATCGTCAAAAGCTGCGCCGAGCAGGTCGCCAAGCACTCGCCTAACGCGATCATCATCGTTTTTAGTAACCCCCTCGATGCCATGGTCTACGTCACACACAAAGTGACGGGGTTCCCGCGAGAGCGCGTGATCGGCCAGGGTGGGGCGCTCGACTCCGCGCGCTGGAGGACTTTTATCGCCATGGAACTAGGTCTTTCGGTAGAAGACGTGCAGGGCCTGGTGCTCGGCGGCCACACCGACGTGGGGATGGTCCCGCTGCCTCGATATTCGAGCGTTGCCGGGATTCCCCTCACGGACTTGCTCGACTCAGAGCGCATCGCGCATCTCTGCGATCGAGCGCGCAAGGGCGGAACGGAGATCGTTCAGCTCTTGGGCGAGGGGAGCGCATACTATGCGCCCTCGGCAGCCGTGATCGCGATGATCGAGAGCATTCTGCTCGATAAGAAGAGAATCATTCCCAGCTCGGTGCTCTTGCAGGGGGAGTACGGACTGAAAGATATCTTTTTGGGAGTGCCCGTGGTGCTTGGGGCGCGTGGGGCTGAAAGAATTATAGAACTCAAGCTCACCAAAGACGAGCTTGCTCAGCTCAGCGGGCCGCGGAGATCGTGCGCGAGACGGTAAGCAAAGTGCAGATGTGAGGGTCGGGGGTGAGAGCCAAAGGGCGGTGATACGTAATGCTCTCGCGCCGGAGGTTTTTAGGGTCATCCATAGCGTTGATGGCGCTGACGGCTCTTGGGGGCTGTCGGCATACTGTGAGCGTCGGCCCTCCCGTGCTCAGTTTCCATCAGGGGGAAGCGAGCTGCGGCGCAGGTGTGGATGAGGCCCAAATCCACGGAGTCCCCGGAGCTATCAGATTGTCTGGGCGCATGACCGTGCCCGATCCGTGCCATCGGCTCGAGGCGATGCTCGAAACAAAAAACTTCGAGCTGATCGTGCACGTCTCGGCGATCGCCCCCAAAGATCCGGGCATCATATGCATCAAGTGCATCGGGCAGGCGCCCTACGAAGGCGAGATCACGGGGCTAGCGCCGGGGCAGTATACTGTGAGAATCCGTCATGGCGAGCTGGAGGTCAAACGCTCTCTCGTTGCGGTCTCATAGCAGGACGTGGCGCTTGAACTCCACCCGACGGAAGTAGCCGTTTTCTAGCGCCTCCCGGATGCGCCCTGGGCCATAGGTGAGATAGATCGTGGGGAAGCCGATAAACTCCTCGTTCCGCCGGAACGTCTTCAGCAACACGTGCCCGCCAGTGCTCAAGATGAGCGTGTCGCTGCGCTCAGGGATGCCGAGCCATTCGGATTGTGCGTCCACGTGCTTGGGGGCGTAGTTCTTCCAGACCCCTCCGCCAAGATGGGGAATTTGTGGGGCCGTCGTCGTGGTGAGGATGATGAGGGGCATGGTGGGGATCACTTCGAAGTTTCGCAGCGCGTCGAAGATCCTTTCCGCGGGGATGCGCTTCTCGCGCTGAGGGGCGTACTCGAAGACAAAGTGCCCATCCTCGAAGCGCACGTGGCGGCGCCTCTTCTGAACGTCGATCCCCTCGATAAGAAAAGTGTCTTTGAGATATTTCTCTTCGGGCACGGGCATCTCCCAAAACGGGAAGCCCTCTCGGTAGAGCATCTCCAAGATATCGGCGGTCTTAGGCTGCAGGGCTCGAGAGTACGCGACCTCAGGGATGAAATCTATCCCCAAGAGCGCGAGAAACTCGTGACGGATCTTGAGCAGCTTTTCGCTTGTATCGCCAGGGCCGGAGTACTTCTCTAAAATAGCTTCGATCTGATCGAACCGGGCTCGAAAGACTTCTAGATTCTCTTCGGGGGCGCTCTTGATGCGGTTCTGCCCATCTTTGATCAGTTCTTTGGGGTCATAGAAGAACCCGTCTTGTAAGCTGGGGATGATCTCTGGGTGCAAGACTTTGGGGTTGACGATGCCAAGCTGGACCGTATGGGCTTTGGGAGTGTCGGTGCGCGGGATGTAGTTGTCATATGCGCAATTGATCACGCGGTCGCGGGGGATCCCGGCAGCGTCGGCGATCTTGGGCAGCAGAAAATTCCCAAAGACTTCGTCAAAGGGGAGGTTGGGGGTCAGATGCGAGAACGTCGAGATCAGCTCTGTGTTGTCATACAGCTTGTAGATTTGGAGGAACCGTCGCGAGCGGGTGCGATTCTCTCGTAAGATCCGCGCGTTCTCTTCGATGATCGCCTGGACGTCCACGCGCTCGAGGACGCCCACATGAGACTCTGAATATCCCATACTGTTCAAGGCTATCATAGAGAGATTCATCTGACAAGAGGGGTTGACGGCCTTGTCCCAATCTGATAAGATAATTGCGCTTTCTGGACTGATCGAGGTGATCTTCTATTCCCAGGACGAAAGCAGCAAAGAGGGCGTTACGGAAGAGTGAGCGCGCGCGGCTGAGGAATCTTAAGCGTAAGGAGGCTATTCGTCAAGTCCTCCGTCAGATTCGCAAGCACCTGGCGGCGGGGCAGAAGGCTGAGGCCGCAGCGCTCCTGCCTCAACTGGCTAAAGCTGTGGATAAGGCCGCCGCCCGCGGCGCGATCCACCAGAACAAAGCCGCGCGCCTCAAAGCACGCTGGATGAAGCTCGTCGCCCAGGCTGCCTAACCCATGGCCCAACGCATCCGCTCGCTGGTCTACCAGCGAGAATGGCGCCTGAAAGATCTTTCTGTCGAGCGATCACTCGAGATCGCTCAAGAGCTTGGGTGCTCTGCCCCTTTGGCACGAGTGCTCACAGCCCGTGCTCCCCACTCCCCCACGGAACTTATCAATGACGACCAAGGGCCGCTGAACTCGCCCTGGGAGCTGCGCGGCGTCCGAGAGGCCGTCGCGCGCATTGATCGTGCCCTGCGCCACGGCGAAAAGATCTTCATTCAGGGGGATTTCGACGTCGACGGCATCACTAGTACTGCTTTGCTCTATAAAGCGTTACGTGCGCTGGGCGCTCAAGGGGTCAAAGTTGATCTCTCCGATCGTGAGCGGGGGCACGGCCTCAGCGACGCCGTAATCCGACGCCTCAAAGATGAGGGCTTTTCGCTCTTGATCACGGCCGACTGCGGCATCGCCGAGGTCGAGTTCGTCTCGCATCTGCAAGAGCACGGCATTGACGTCATTATCAGTGATCATCACCATCCTCCAGCTCAGCTGCCTCCAGCCCATGCGATCATCAACCCTAAGCAGCCCCACTGTACGTATCCCAACAAAGACTTGGCTGCCGTTGGGGTAGCGTTTCAATTAGCGCGAGCGCTCTTTGCGCATCGCGGCTTGCCAGAGAGTGCCTCCGAAGAGTTTTTAGATTTAGTTCTGCTAGGGACGGTGGGGGATTTAGTGCCGCTGGTGCGGGACGGCTGCGCGGAGAATAAGCGCCTGGTGGCGCGCGGACTGCAGCAGATCGCTCAAGGGAAGATCTGCCTTGGGCTGCGGATCTTGCTCGAAAAGCTCTCGCTCAACCCGCAGCAGCTCACTACCGGCGAGGTGAGCTATATTATTGTGCCAAAGCTCAATGCAGCCAACCGCGTCGGCGATCCTCGCGATGCGTTCATGCTCCTAGTAACTGCCCTGCCCACCAAAGCTGAGCAGCTCGCCACAAAGCTCCTCGCGTACAATCAAGATCGTCAGATTGCCCAAGACGACTTGCTCTATCAAGCTGAGGAGCAACTGCGCGGCCAACCCGGCTGGCACAGCGAAAAACTGATCTTTCTTGCCGGGCAGTATTGGAATCCCGGGCTCATTGGGCTTGTGGCTTCGGATTTAGCAGAAAAATACTATCGCCCCACAGTGCTGGTCTCCATAGAAGGCGAATTCAGCCGCGCATCGTGCCGGAGCATTCCGGGGTTTGACATCATCGCGGCGTTAGAGCAAAACAGTGAGCTTTTTGAGCGCTATGGGGGGCACTCCATGGCCGCGGGCTTTTTCATTCGCACTGAAAGACTCCCCATCTTGCGCGAGCGCCTGTGCGCGTATGCTCGCGAGGTCCTGCGCGATCTGGGGGACCCTATCCATGAGCTTGAGACAGAGCTAGTTCCTGAAGAGATCACTCTGGAAACTTATCAGGATATCTTGCGGTTGGCACCGTTCGGTATGGGGCACCCTACCCCACGATTTTGGCTGCGCTCCGCCAAGATCGTGGAGCTGCGTACCGTGGGCAACGGGAGCCAGCATCTCAAACTGAAAGTAGCTGCTGGGGGCAAAGAGTTTTCCGCGATCGGGTTTTCCCTGGGAGAGTTTGCCTATGAAGTGGAGCGCGCGGGCACGGTGGGATTAGCGTTCAAGCTCGGCTGCGACACCTGGACAGGGCGCCCCCAGGTCCAGCTCGAGATCGAAGATATCTTAGAACCCCTCCCCTAATCGCTCAGGAGCTGGGCGAGCTTCACCAGCGCGATCTGCCCCAGGAAGAGAGGGATCGCGCTGACGCGGGCAAGCCGTCGCGGCTCTTGCAAGAGCCGATAAAGCCACTCCAGCCCTAAGCGCTGCCAACTCCGCGGCGCACGCCGCCGCGCCCCTGCCCACACGTCGAAGCACCCGCCAACACCCATGAGCACAGCCGTGCGGATCTTCTGTCGGTTCTCACGCATCCATAGCTCTTGGCGAGGAACCCCAAGCCCCACAAGCACCATATCGGGCCGCGCAGCTTCTACGAGATCTGCAATGTGCTCGTTCTCGTGAGGGCTAAAATATCCGTGGTACGTCCCCACAATCTGAAGGTTTGGGTATCTCTCAGTGAGCTTGCAGGCGGCTCGTTCGGCTACACCGGGTGTTGCCCCGAGCAAGAAGATCCTTAAGACCCTCCCCCGAGAGAAGAGCTTTTCCAACAGATCAATGCCGGAGACGCGCTCTCGGAGCGCAGCTCCTAAGAGCCTCCCTGCCCACACGACCCCTGTGCCGTCAGGCGTGACTAGGTCTGCTTGCTGATAGACTTCCCGGAGCTTGTGATCGCGCTGCGCCCGCCAGATGGCTGTAGTATCTGGAGTACAAACGATGGCTGGCATACAAGCCTCCAGAAAGCTTTCGATTCTCTGCACGGCTTCGTCAAGCGTCACGCAGTCTATAGGCGTCCCCAAGAGCACTACTCTCTCCCCGGCCGTAGTTGTCCTTGGCAGACGGGAGAGCACCCACCATAGCAGCCCTATAGCTATTGTCCCCCCGACGGCTCCAGCGAGAGCTTCTCGATCGCTTCGGGTAGCTAAGAACGCTAGCACGCTCGCGTACGCCGAGAGCCCATAGACGAACAAGAGCACCCGCGGGCGTCCGAAGGGAAGTTCATCGAGCCAGGAGAAGCTCACCCTATACGCGATCGAAAGGGTGCTTGTGAAAGGGAGCCCAAGCGCAATCAAAGGGGCCAGGAGCGCTACAGACGCGGTCGTTTTGACTAAGCCGACGATAGCTGCGATCGCTAGTCCGTAGCCGACAGCGCGGCTCCATCGTTCTGGAGGCAGAGCAGAGGCTCGCAGCCCAAGCAGAATCACAAAGAGAGCGATGACGAATAGCACGCCGAGCCATTGCCCTTGCAAAAGAGCGATGAGCGCGCATGCCCCGCCAGATAGAATAATTATCTTTGTCAGAAGTTTTCCCGACGGATCGAGCTGCCCCACCACAGCGACCCCCTGGCTGACCGCGATGATCCAGCTTAAAGTGATGAGCCAGCTCCATTGGGTGAGATAGAAGAAGCCACCCCCAGGGTTCGTGATGAACTCAATACGATACCCCACAGCGTATGTGATCAGTGCTGCGAGGGTCAAGCTCAAGAGATGGAGCCGCGGGCGGCGGGCAGTGCCCACGAGGACTGCTATACCGAGAGCTACTCCCCACAGTCGCGCATCGAGAAACAAAAGAAAGAAAGAGAGGGGGATAACAGCGATACTATAAAGCACCCCTCTCTGGCGCACGAGTCTGTTGGCCATCTCTTTGGCGGAATCCCCCTTCGCTCGCCGTGAGTCTAGAGAGATTCCTTCACGAATGGAAGGATGAGAGAAGTACTGATGCGTGATCTTTGTCTCTCGGAGGAGTGACGGCGGTTATGAGAGGGGCTCGATGACGACGCGGCGCTCCTCGCCCTGGCCTTCGCTATAGGTGCGTACGTGCGGAAAAGTGCTGAGCGCCTCGTGGATCGCTTTGCGCTCGTAGGGTTCCATGGGGTCGAGCACGATCCTCTTCTGTTCGCGCAGGGCCTCCTCCGCCAAGCGTAACGCGAGCTCTTTGAGCTCGGCCTTGCGCCGCTCGCGATATCCATCGGCGTCCATATGGACGCTGATATCGTGGCCGAGCGTGCGCTTGATATAGATCTCAATTAAGTGCGCGAGCGCCCGGAGCGCCCGCTGGTTCTGCCCCACAAAGACGGAAGCACCTTGTAAATCAATAAGGAGCCCCTCCTCGCCCTCGGCCATATGCAGTCGGGCTGTCTCCCCGGCGGCTTGGAAGAGCCCCGTTAGAAAGCTTTCAATGGTCTGCTTGGCTGCGGGGTCCATCGCTGGCACCCTCCAGAGCTTCTTCAGTTGGGGCGGCCTTGGGGCGCCGCCGCAGCTCCCACATGACCACAAGCTGCTGCCCCACCTGCACGAGCGTCGAGATCAGATAGTGCAGCCACAGTCCCGCCGAAAGATCTTTCAACAAGAACCCAAAGATCACGGGGAAGAGCCAGGTCATCGCTTGGCTTTGGCCAGCGGCCGTGGGCACCGGCGTGAGCTTCCCCTGTACGATTTGGGCTAACACCGTGAGCGCGACGATAATATAGAGCGGGTCGTGCTGGCTGAGATCGCTTATCCATAAGAAACCAGGGCTGAGATGGATCGCTTCGGCGCTGTAGACGATCACGCGCCACAGCAAGAGGAAGATAGGGATTTGCAAGAGCGTCGGCAGACATCCACCCATGGGATTGACCCCTTCTTTGCGGAAGAGCTCCATCTGTTTTTTGGTGAGTTCCTCGCGGTTCTCCCGAGCGCGGCGCTTCAGCTCGTCTTCGGGCATCTTGGGGTACATAGCACGAAGTTGGGTGAGCGAGGGATAACGTGCTTGGAGCTTCTCTAACTTGGGCTGGAGCTCCCGCATCTTGACCATAGAGTGGAACTGCGCCCGCGTCAGCGGGTACATCAGCACGCGAATGATCAACGTGAAGATGATGAGCGCCCAGCCGTAGTTTCCCGTGTATGCGTAGAGGAGATCGAGAAACTTTGTCACCCCGGCGAGGGCTTGACTCCCCAGGCCGTGATCGGTGACGTGCTGCAGCCCCGCTTGCTCGAGAAAGACCAGATTGATCCGCCCTGCGTAGAGCACAAAACGATAGACGCGGCTCTCCCCTGGGGCAAGGGTCAGGCCTTCTGAAGTTATTCCGAGAATCTTCCTCCCCTTGGCATCGGTGCTCACCCAGGGGCGAATATCTTTCTGGGCAGGGTCATTGATCAGCCATAAGAGCGAGTTCTGCCCAACGAACCCCAGGCCTTCAAAGTTTTTATAGTTTTGTACGATTTCGTTGGCACGCACGCCATCGAAGAGAAATCGCGCTTCAAAGCGGGCATCGTGCACTCCAGCCCCTAAAGTCATTCGCATCCCCTCAGGCAGCGAGAGCGTATCTGGAGAGAGATTCTCAAGGCGAAGCTCCACCCCTACGGTGTAGTATGGGGCATTGATGACTGTAAATGTCTTGGTGATCTTGAGGGCATCGCCGTGGTGCGTCAGCGCGATTTGTTGAATCTTGGGGTTTTCGCTTGGGAGGATCTCCGCTTGATAGAGTGCTTCGGCTGAGGCAGGCCCAACAGTAAGCGTGAACGGAAAGATTGCATCGGCATTATAGAGCCGCGAGAGGTCTTGGGGTTTCACTGTGACATCGGGGAGGATCTCTACTGGGGGATTGCCCCACGGCGCCGAGAAATAGAGATAGACGCTGCGGAGCGTGCCTCCGGCTTCAGAGAAGATATAGCTGACCAAGCCCGTCTTGACCTCAAGCTCTCGCGGGCTCTGGTCGCCCAGCCAGCGCGTCTGAATTGTCGTGCGCGGGTCTTGGGCGTGGGCTGAAAACGCAAATACGCTAAGAAGAACACATACCCAGAAACGAATGCTCATGGCAGTTGCTACAGTTTACCGAAGCATGGGAGCATTTTCAAACCAGACTTCGTCTGGACTGTACGCCTTCGCCAGCCTTTGGCTGGCGAAGATGAACGTCAAGCGAAGCTTGCGCGCAGCGTGCGAAGCTTGTTGCAACCTACCCCTAGGGAATATATAATCTCTCATGCGATGGCGAAGAAGCTGTTCGTCGGCGTGCTTATTCTGGCGGGACTGGGATGGCTCGGACTTATCACATACTCATATTTTTTCTACAATCCCAGCCTACAGACCCCCGGCGCCTTGCGTCGCGAAGACCAGATCAATGAGTTCGTCCTCAAGTTCAAGCAAGGAGTCTTTCTCGACAAGGACGCTGAGCTGCACTTTGATGAAGAAAAGCCCGCGCTGGGCTTTCGCGCCCCAGACTTTGAGTTGAGCGACCTCAACGGCCAAAGAGTCCGACTGAGCGCGCTGCGCGGCAAGCCTATCTTGCTCAATTTTTGGGCGAGCTGGTGCCCTCCTTGTCGCAAGGAGATGCCCGATCTCCAGGAGTTCTTCAGCGCGTATGGTGATAGAATCTCGGTAGTTGGGGTCAACTGGAACGATCACGTTGAGACTGTGAGGGAATTTCTCACTCAGTATGGGATCACGTATATAAATTTGCTCGACGCCGACGGGAGGGTCTTTGTGCTCTATGAGCTGACGGGTCTGCCCACAAGCTTCTTCATTGACGAGGCAGGGATCATTCGCGGCCAGTGGCTCGGCACGATGAGCGCCGCCGATATGATCGCAGCTTTTCAGAAGACCACGCGGGCCCTCGATCTCCCATGAGCGCGTTCTTTCGTGAGGTCGCACGCGATCTCTATCAGTTCTTCACATCGGTCACGCTCGCGATCGTCTTAATCTCTCTGATTGCTCTCTTAGGGTTGGTGAGCACGCTTATCCCCCAAGAGACCTTCACCCGCGAAGTGGACTACATCGCTCGCTACGGCGTCGAGGGCTATACTCTGCTCAAGCAGCTCCAGCTGACAAATATCTTCGGGTCGTGGTACTTTCTCTTCCTCATGGCGCTGTTTACGCTCAATCTCATCGCGTGCACGCATAAGAGACTCACGGCTTCATGGCGCTATTGGAAGCTCCCCATGAGTCCTATTCCCCCCGAAGGCCTGCGCCGCTTTGCCTACTCCCAGACGCTCTCTGGCTCTGTTGCCACTGACGCCGTCTACAAGATCCGTCAGTTGCTCCAACGTCGCGGCTATCGCGTGCGCGAGCACGCTTCAGAGCTGCTCGCGGAGAAGTGGCGCTGGGAGCGCTTCGGGATTGACGTCTTTCACATTAGTCTATTGATAGTCATCTTCGGCGGGCTGGTGACGATGCTCTTGGGGTATAGAACGTTCGAGATTGCGCATCAGGGGGATATTATTCAGATCCCCGGCGCTGACTTCACCGTGAGGGTGAATAGATTCTGGAGCGAAAACTATAAGGACTCCGAACGCGTCATGGACTGGCGCACGAACGTCACGGTGCTCGAGGGAGGCCGTGAAATCTTGACCCGAACTATCGAGGTGAACGCGCCGCTGCGCTACAAGGGCTATAATTTCTATCAATCGGCGTTTGGCACGGACTGGCAAGGGGCTGCGCGGGTCACGCTCTCCATCGCCCGTGCCGGCGGGACGGAGCTTGGGGAGTTCGTGGGCACAGTCGGTGAGGGCTTCGAAGTCCCTTCAGAGCAGATCTTCGTGAAGATTGGCGCGTTCCTCCCAGACTTTGCCCTCACGGAGAACTTTATCGCCTACAGTCGGACGCAGCGTTTAGAGAACCCTGCGGTCTTCGTGGAGATCTACGACGCCCAGGGGATGAGGCTCATGCGCACGTGGGCCTTTGCCCGCCCACAGATGCAAAGCTTCTGGGAGACAGCTATGCACAGCGTCGGCGGCCAGATGCCCTATACGATCAAGCTGATCGGCATGACTGCTCCAGAGTTCACAGGGCTCCAGATCACCAAGGACCCCGGTCGCCCCATCGTCTACTTTGGGTTTCTGTTTATGATTCTGGGGATGCTCGTGCATTTATATTTCAAGCATCGGCAGATCTGGGTCGCCCTTGCCGAGGGCGAGATCATCATTGCCGGGGCGGTGCGCAACAATCTGAGATCGTTCGCTGAGGAGTTTGGTCGCCTTGTCGAAGATATAAGACAGCTCAACGTTGTGAAAGAATCTGAGCCGGAGCTTGTCTCAAACTAAGGAGGAGCTATGAGATACCCAAGCGTCCTGTTCTTCTATCTGAGCACAGTGAGCTACTTTGTGACATTTGCGCTCTATCTGCTGCACGTCGTGATGCACCCTCACCCCCGGCCCCTCTCTCCTCCGAGGGAGAGAAGTGAGGGTGAGACACTCGGGATCATTGCTTCCAGCGCGTCGTGGAGCCTGTCGAATATCGCATGGGGGATCTGGGCCACCCGCGCCCTGATAGTGAGCTTGATACTCTCGGGGGCAGGGGTGATCGCCCGCGCCATTGAGCTTGGCAACGCTTCGCAGTGGGTCAAAGTCTTTTTGTTGCCCCTCTCCACGACCTACGAGACCTTGACGTTCTTCTCCTGGCTCATCCCACTGATCTATTTCGTGATGGAGCGCAAGTTCCAGATCAAGCAAGTGGGGGTCTTCGTCACCGGGGCGGCGTTCGTGATGTTATCTATTGCGGCTTCGCCAAGCTTTGCGCCGAACGCCCCCACGGGCGTCCCACCGAGCTTGCAGAGCTATTGGCTGACGATCCATGTGCTCTTTATGGTGCTGGGGATCGCGTTCTTCACCAGCGGCTTTGGCGCGACACTTGTGTATCTGTGGCGTCGCTATGAGACGATGCTCTTTCTGCTCTTTGGGGCGCTTCTCGCTGCTATCTCTATGACTATCTTCTTTGTGATCCCACTCTTTGCTACGCTGCAGCCGGCGAAGATGCTTGCGGCGGTGGCGCTCTTTGGGGGGCTCTGTGCGGGCTTTGGCGGGCTGCTGACGTTTGTGCATCGCGAGGGCAGGCCCATCCTCTGGGAGCGACTAGAAACTATCGAAGAGATGATCTATCGCTGTAACGCTTTGGGATTTCCGTTCTATGCGATTGGGGGCTTGGTCTTTGGGGGGATTTGGGCCGAGCAGGCGTGGAGTCGCTACTGGGGGTGGGACCCTAAAGAGACGGCGATGCTCGTCGCCGCGCTCGTCTATGCGGTCTATTTACACGCGCGGCTGACGTGGGGGGCGCGCGATGCGGGCTGGCGCGGCGGGTTGGTGGCGTGGCTGTCGGTCTTGGGATACTTCGCGGTGCTCTATGCGTGGATCGGGATCAATTACTTTGTGGCGAGCCTGCACAGCTTCGTATAAGTCAAAAAGGCGGCCTTGGGGGCCGCCCCTAGGAGGTGAGAGGGTTTGCGACGCTTGGCTGGACTGGTTGGTTTCAGCCAAGCCCAAGGAGGTGATCCTCCTGAAGTATAAGAGATCGTTCTCAGAATGTCAGTAATTTAGCTTACATTATGATGGGGTTGTCGTGCGCACCCAGGCCATCGTAGTGCGCAAGCCCTCCTCGAGAGCGACCTTGGGCATAAAGCCCAAGAGCTTTTGGGCTTTCGTAATATCGAGGGCGTTGCGCTGGAGTTCCCCTGGGCGCGGCGGGGCGTAACGCGCTTCACACTTTCTGTTCAGGGCGCGCTCAAATCTTTCGAAAAGCTCGTTGACGCTCGTCTCCTGGCCCGTCCCAACGTTGAACGCAAGATCGTCTATAGAGTATGCTGAAGCACGGTTGATCTCTTCTAGGTGCTTGGTCGCCAAGAGATTGGCGGCGACGACGTCGCTCACGAAGATGAAGTCGCGCGTCTGTTGGCCATCGCCAAAGATTGTCACGGGTTCATGGCGGGCCAACGCTCGTGCAAACGTGCTGACAACAGTGGCTTCGCTCTTTGGGGTCTGGCGCGGCCCGTAGACGTTCGCGTAGCGCAGCGCTATATATTCTAAGCCCCAGGTCTGCTTGGCGCTGAAGAGATAGAACTCACTCGCGAGCTTGGCCACCCCGTAGGGGCTGATGGGCTTTTTGGGGGCATCTTCAGGCACGGGGAGCTGTTGGGGCTCGCCGTAAATAACTCCACCCGACGAGATGAAGATAAATTTCCTCACAGAGAACTCGCGGCACGCTTCCAGCACCGTGAGCAGCCCCAGAATATTCGTGTGCGCGTCCTTGAGGGGATCAGCGACCGAGACGCGCACGTCCACTTGCGCCGCATGATGATTGACTAAATCGAATCTTTCGCGCGCGAAGATCTCGCGCACCGCCGCGCGATCAGCAATATCTATCTGATAGAAGCGCGCCTTGGGATTGAGAAACTCTCTATACCCCGTGGAAAGATTATCTATAACTGTTACTGTATGGCCTTGAGCGATATACGCATCAACGACGTGGGAACCAATAAACCCCGCGCCCCCTGTCACTAAGATCTTCATGAGCGCTGAGCTCGCTCCTTCCAGATGCGATCCAAGATCCCATTGATGAAGACCGGCGAGTGCTCGCCCCCGTATTTTTTGGCGAGCTCCACGGCTTCGTCAATAGCCACTTGGGGAGGAATGTCTTCGCGGTAACAGAGCTCATAGACGGCTAGGCGCAAGATATTGCGGTCGACGGAGTGCAGGCGTTCCAGGCGCCAGCCCTCCGCCCGCTGCGCAATCACTCTATCGATCTCGGGAAGCTTCTCTTCTAGTCCCTCGATGACCTCGCGCACGTAGGGGTCATTGGTCGGCTGCTCTTCGAGAAGTTCTTTTAAGCTCACCGAGCGGAAGTCCCGCTGGAAGAGCAGCTTGAGGATGCGCTCTCTAGCCGCGCGGCGCGAGAGGGTCTTCATCGGTAGAAGAACGAGAAGAGCTCACGGACGCGTTCGCGAAGTTCTTCAGATTCAAAGAGCTTCCCGATCGCAAACCCCAGCACAGCCAGAAAGAGTATGAGAAACAATCGTACCCCAAGCCAGATCCACAATAGCCCAATCAGCACCCCAATGAGAGCACCGACAGCGCCTGGGGATAGCCGGGCCATCACTCGATCTCCCCTTCGCTCCGGAAGAGCGGACGCTCTTCGGGGATTTCGCTCGCAATGCCCGCCGCAATAACTTGGACACGATGGACCTTCACGCCCACCCGGTCTTCTACGCTCTCCTCGACCGTCTGTTGGATTCTCTCAGCCGTATGGAGCACGTTCTGCCCGACGGGCAACTCCGCACGGATGAAGACATACAGCCCATTGCTCGTATTCTCCAGGGCGACCCGATAGCGCCGCAGCCCAAACTCATAAGCGAGGATGCGCTCGATATACGAGCGGATGGCAAAGAGCGAGATTTCTACGGGCCCGCGCGGGCTCTCGTGCTGGATACGCTTCCAGCGCCGCCGCGCCTGCAAGAGCTGCGCCAAAAAATACACCCCTATCAGAAAGAAGAGCAGCGCAAACGCATCGAGCAAGACTATCCCCCACTGACTCCGGATGAAGGCGATAAAGAGCTCCCAGACCCGCTCGGGAGGGGCCGTCGCCACCCCAAAGGTCATCCACAAGAGCCCCCCTGTGGCCACCCAACAGAGCAGAAACGCCCCAGCGTATAAGATCTCAGCGATATAATCGACTGTCTGCTTCACGACTCCTCCTTCTTCTTGGGCTGGCCGGTCTCGCTGGTGTCAATCTCTTGTACATAGACGTCCACGGCGCTCACGCGCAGCCCCGTCATCCCCTCGATCTCTTGCTTGACTTTGGCTTGGATTCTCTTGGCTACCTCAGGGATGGGATAGCCATAACGCACAACTGCCTTGAGGCGAATTCGGATCGTCTGATCCTCGATGAGCTGCGCAGAGACGCCCTGGCGCTTCTGGGCGTTGAGTAGGGCAGCTAGACCGTCAGCCACCGTGCCCTTCAGCCCGCTGATCCCTTCGACTTCTTGCGCGGCAATGCAGGCGATCGAGCTGACGACCTCCTCCGCGATAGAGACATGGCCGCTCCACCGCTCTGCGCGCTTTGCTGCCTTCCGCTCCGCGGGCATAGCGATTCACCGGTTGACGCGCTCCACATACTGCCCGGTGCGCGTGTCGATCTTCACCCAGTCCCCCGGATTGATAAAGAGCGGGACTTTCACTTCCAGCCCAGTCTCTAGGATCGCGGGCTTCATCACGTTGCTCACAGTATCTCCCCGCACGCCGGGGTCGGTGTGCTTAACCTGCAGCTCGACGGTGAGGGGAAGCTCGACCTTCACAAATGTCCCCTGATAGAAGAGCCCCGACACCTCCATGTTCTCCTTGAGATAGGGCTTCACATCAGCTACTTGCTCTTCCGTCAGCGTGTACTGATCGAACGTCTCTGAGTCCATGAACGTGTAGAGGTTTCCGCTGCTGTAGAGATACTGCATGGGGCGCTCCTCAAGCTGGACGATCTTGACCGGCGCGGCATCGAAGAAGTTCTGGGGGATGACTTTGCCGGTCTTGACGTGTCTCAGACGGCATTGGGCGACCGGGCGCCCCTGGGCCTTCTTGACGTGCTGGTACTCTTCAATGATCCATAACTCCCCTTCGTATTCGATCACTTTGCCCTTGCCCAGATCGCTGACACCCATACTTACCCTCCTTTCTCCGGGGCGATCTCTGCGGCTCGGCGGCCCTCAGTAAACCGAATGACCCATAACGTCACTTCATACAGGGCGACCAGCGGGATCGCCAGGGTCATCATCGTGAACGGGTCTTGGGTCGGTGTGAGAAGAGCGCCCAAGACGAGCGCTATTACTATAGCGTATTTGCGCTTCTCGCGCAAGAACCGATGTGAAACCAGCCCGATCTTTGCTAATAAAAAGAGCACGACCGGCAACTCAAACGAGGCCCCAAACCCCAACATCAGCCACAGAATGAACGAGATATAGTTCTCGAATGTAAACGCTGCTTGGAGATAGTTTCCCCCGAGCTCGATCAAAAATCTGATAGCGACGGGCACGACGAAGAAGAGACAGCCAAAGGCGCCCAGATAGAAGAGCCCAGCTCCTACGAGAAAGCCGTAGCGCGCGTATTTGCGCTCGTGGGGAAAGAGCGCCGGGACAATAAACTGCCAGATCTGATAGAGCACAAACGGTGCACCGAGCAGCAAGCCCACAAAGAGCGCCAATTTAATATAGCCGAAGAAGACTTCAGTAGGACGAATGAAGATCAAGCTGCCGCCCTGGAAGAGAAAGCGTCGGCAGTCAAAAGCTAACTTGGCCCACTGGTCTTCGGGCATCTGCAGGGCGTTGGGATCAGTCAGCAATGCGCGGCACGACTCTAGTAATCTTATGAGCTCTGAGCGCGAGCCGGTCAGTGCCCGCAGCGGCGCCGTGAGGAATGCCATGATCTGCTCGCGGAAGATATACGCGATGATCGCCAACGCGAGCACGACCGTGAGCGAGTAGATCACGCGCAGGCGCAGCTCGTCGAGATGCTCAATCAAGCTCATTTGGTTTGGGTCCTTCTTGGCCATAGGTTCAAGCGAGCAGCCCTTGAATTGAGCTTGTCTGGATTATACGGAGATCATTAAACAAAGGCAAACGATTTTCTAGCTAGCGATGATCCCCTTCGCCGTGGATCTGGCCGCGCTCCAGGCGCGAGAAGAGCTTTTCTAGATTCGCTTGAGCGACTTCTTCTAAGGTCAGCCCGAGCTCAGTGCAGATCTGGGTGAGATACCATAGGACATCGCCGAGCTCGGACTTGAGGGCTTGGCGGTCTTCTTCAGTGATCTTTCCGCCCTTGTCGCGAAAGATCTTTTTGATCTTCCCGGCGACCTCGCCGGCTTCATTGGCTAAGCCGAGCGTGGGGTAGACGATGGGGTGATCGGTGTGGATGCGCGACCAGGTCTTTCTCGACTCGCGCTGATAGGCACTGAACGTTTCAAGATTCATAATATTCTCCTTTTGTAATGCTAGAGTTTTTTAATCAAATCTTCTATAGGGATCGCATTGCGCTGAGCAACATCTTTTAAGACATCCTGCAAATGGCCGATAGGGATATCCCTGCCGTGATGCACGATAACCACAATATTGTGCTCTCGACCAGCGATGTGCTTACGCATCTTCAAGTGGCTGCCTCGTTGATGGACACGTTGGTATCCTAGGTGCTCTAAAAGAGCAATCAGCCGCTCAACGCGGATGCGCGGCCACTTCAGGGACATTGGCATTCACTCTAAGTACAATCTGAATGGGCTTCTTTTCCGAAACTGTATCTTCAAAATACAGTGCTACGGCTTCTTTGATGTTTTCCAAGAGCTCATCGAGGGTATCAGCGAAAGTATAGATACTATATCGCTTGGCACGCGCGCACCAGGCTTCTCCATCCCAGTAGGCTTCTAGCTCTACTCTCATGGGCTACTCCTATGAGCTGTCAAATAATATCACTTAGGCTGTAGCTTTGCCAAGAAGATCTCAGGTGAGATGTAGCACTCGCATCCTCCCGCCCTATCGCGTCAGCAAGACCAAGATGATGCCCTCGCCTCTGTCGAGCGCTTCGAGGGCTTTACCGATGATTGCACCTTCACACTTTCGGTATCGCTCAATGAGCCATCGGCGCAGACGTTCCCCATCGCCCGCTCGATGCGAAAGAGTGCGCCAGTATTATCACATGAGGAGCGATAACGCTGCGTATACCACTGATAAAATTGATCCAGCAGGGCCACATGATTGCTATCGAGTCCGTAGAACACCGTGACAGCATCCAGCTGATAACCACGCTGAGCAAGATAGTCTATGAGCTGGGTCAGGCACTGCTCGTTAGTCTCCACTGTACCTCGCAGAAGCGAGAGCTGCGCCCACAGGCGCAGGGAGGGATTATGCTGCTTTGCTAAAATCATAACCTGGCCCACCTCGTTCGCGTACACATTGCACCCCTGCTGTATAAACGTCTGCCCTTGGGGATTATACGCCTCAGCGTTTGCTACGACATGGGGGACAATGTCGCGCGGATGCCGACCCACATTGACTACTGTAAAAGCGAATTTCAGCCCCGCGTTATGAACGATAGTCGCTGCTTGGTTGATGGAATTGATAGGGTCGCTCACCTCGCTATCGGGACTTAGCCCGCCTTCCAAATCATAATAAATCCACTCCACGCCGAGCGAGCGATCCGTCGCGATGTTGGACTGAATGTCCGCGATGGAGAAGTAACTAGTTTGCTTCCCACCTGGCGGCTCGATACCCTGCAGCTGGTTCACCCAACTAAGAGCGGAGCGACCGGGGAAAGAGACGCCGATATCACAGGCTGTGTTGGTGCTACCATCACTCGTAAGATGGCGATTATACATGGCTACGAGCGCGGGCTTGTCAGGGAATTCTCCGCGAATCAGCGCCAGGATCCCCGGCAGCGGACAATTGTGCCCCGAAGCAACTTCAAAGCACATAACACTTGCTAGGATAGCAAACGCTACTTTTCGGACGCATCCTATGAGTAGTCGTATTCTGTCCATACTTTTATTATACCTCACAGAAGCCCAAATACTTAGCTTTGTTTGATCAATCGCTCATACATCCTCTGCAAGAACTGCTGGCGATCCTCGACTTTGATGATATCCGACCGCGCGTGCATCACGATATGGAGCGCAAACGGCGACGGAGAGCGACTCACAAAGCCCTCCAGCTCAATCTGCCCCGCACGAATCTCGTCGAGAACTCTCTGGGCGTTCTCGATGTCCATCGCGTCCTCCATCACTTCTCGGTAAGTCTCCGTGAGAATCGGAAAATACTCGTCCATGCGCTCCACGGAGCTCTGCAAGATAGACGCTTTGAGCTGCTGGCGCCCCACCGACTTGCGCCGCCCTTTGTAGCTTCTCAAGATCATCAGGGCACGCGTGGCGCAGTGGCGAAATCTTCGTTTAAGAATCTCCGTGTCGCGCAGTGCATCGCGCAGCACCTCCCGCAGATCGCGCTCCTTCAGTAAATCAAAAGCTTCCATCACTCGCACAGAACCCTCATACGCTAAATAAAACCCGTGATCGGTCACGGCGATCTCGATGTCTTTGTCCTCGCGCCGCGCGATTAGATACGCTAACGCTCGGCTGAGCGCGTCGTTCACCCTGCGCCCAAAGAGCGCATGAAAGATCACTATCGTCTTTAGGCCCTCGTGATAGAACTCTATCAAGAGCTTTCGACGATGAGGCAGGCGAGAGTATCTGTGCTGCTCAGCGAAGTAGCGATAGAGCGACTCCACCCCGCGCGCATCGAGCTGCAACTCTGAGCGAATATACTCTTTGATCTCATCTGGGGATGCGCCGCGCGCAAAGAGCTCATAGAGGGCCGAGCGAAACTCTTGAATATCAAGGGCGAGCTCGAAGCTCAGCGGGAGCATCTCCGAGAACCAGCTGGGCACGGTGGCGCGCTCTTCGTCTGCCGATTCGACTTGAATGGTCATCCCCCGCGAGAACTTAAATTTATATGTCTCGCCGCCGAGCACGAACGTATCGTGCTTGCGGAGCATTTCTAAAAAGCCTTCCTCGATCTGGCCGATGCGCCTGTTCCCCGCTTTCACGATAATATACGACTCATCGGGGATGGTGCCGACGTTGGTCATGTAGAGCACGCGGGCGAGTCGCCCCCGCGCGCGAATCTGCCCCGTCTCTTTGTCATAATAGATCTTCGCGTAGACGTGACGGTCTTCTAAATCTGCGTACTCGCCCGCGAGATACTCCAAGACTTTGTCGAAGTGCTCGCGGCTGAGCTCAGCGAAGTTGTAACTGCGCGTCACAAGCTCGTAGAGATCGTCAGCATAGATGGGGCCGTCGAGCACGATCCCGAAGATCTGCTGCGCGAGTACGTCGAGACAGTTCTTGGGGATGTGAAGTCTCTCTAATTTGTGCTGAAGGGCGCTGCGCAGCATCACCGCGCACTCGACGAGGTCGTCCTGATCGGTGACGACGACGCGCCCCTTGATCGTGTCGTGGAGCTTGTGCCCGGAGCGCCCCACTCGCTGGAGCGCGCGCGTGACGCTCTTGGGCGAGCCTAGCAGAATCACTAAATCTATATACCCAATGTCAATGCCCAGCTCTAAGCTCGTGCTGGAGACCACGACCTTCAGCTCGCCGTTTTTCAGCCTTCTCTCGATATCGAGGCGTAATTCTTTGCTGAGTGAGCTATGGTGCGCCCCGATCACTTCAACATAATGCGGGAACTTCTCTTTGAGCGTGTGGACGACTCTTTCGGTGAGCGCGCGGGTGTTCGTGAATATCAGCGTTGAGCGATGCTGCTGGATGAGCTGATCTAAGAGCGCGTAGAGATTGGCGTTCAGCTCCTCGAACGAGCAGTGCACGAAGTCGTCCACGGGGCTGAGGACTTCCAAGTCGAGTTTTTTCTCGAAGCGCGCGTCAATGATGACGCAGTCGCGCCAGGGGTCATCTCCGTCGCTCAGGGGCGCAAGCACCCGGCCGTAGCGCCGTCCCACTAAGAATTTCGCAACTTCATCGAGCGGGCTGACGGTCGCCGAAAGCCCGACCCGTGTAAAATCAGAGAGCTCTTGTAATCTTTCTAGCGAGAGCGCCAGGTGCACCCCGCGCTTGTTCTCCGCCAATGAATGGACTTCGTCCACGATCACCCACTGGACGTAGCTAAAGAGATTGGAGAACTGTTTAGCAGCGAGCGCGATGGCAAGCGATTCGGGCGTTGTGATGAGGATATGCGGGGGTTTTTGGAGCATCCGCTGGCGCTTTTCGGCTGAGGTGTCGCCGGTGCGGACTTCGACTCGAATATTAAGCTTCTGCCCCGCGAGGGCTTCCATCTCGCGCAGGGGCTCTTGGAGGTTGCGCTCGATGTCGTTGCCTAACGCTTTCAACGGCGAGACGTACACACAATAAATCTGATCTTGCAGGGCGTTCTGAGAAGAGAGCTGAACTAACTCGTTGATGATTGCTAGGAACGCAGCAAGCGTCTTTCCTGAGCCCGTCGGCGCGGAGAGGAGACAATTCTTTCGGTTGTGAATATGGGGGATGGCGAAGCGCTGCGGCGGGCTGAACGCCGAAAACTTTTCGGTGAACCACTGGCGCACCAGCGGGTGCAGCAGCGCGAAGATTTCTGCGTCGCTAAAAGACTCTACTTGTCGGGTAAGCATTTCTTCTTCGGGAGCGGGTCTGGATATCGTAAGACTTTGAGGCCGACGCGGGCGAGCCCTTTGCGCACCATGCCGAGCTTCTCTGCAGCGGCGAACGATAAATCAATGATGCGTCCCTCGACGTATGGCCCGCAGTCGGTGATGCGCACGACGACGCTCTTGCCCGTCTCTAGGTCTGTGACGAGCACAATTGTCCCAAAGGGCAGCGTCAGATGCGCTGCCGTGAGTTTGTACATATCATAGATTTCGCCACTGGAAGTGCGTCTCCCATGGAACGGCTCGCCATACCAAGAGGCAATGCCCACTTGGTCGTAGCGAGCAAGATTCCACAGCCCAACTGCTAAAATGACGGCAGCGAACCCGTAGATAAAGTATTCTGATCGCATGGCTCATTATGATTTTACCCAAACGTGACTGCGCTCACTAGGACGACTTTCCCAAGGTGATCCCCCATGTGGCCGCAAGCTCTATCAGAGCGCCCTCTTGGATAGCCCTGCGGATCTCTCTCATGAGCGATTCGAGAAAATACAGATTGTGAATAGTCGCCAGACGCATCGCGAGGATCTCCTTGGCGATAAAGAGATGATGCAGATACGCCCGCGAGAAGTTCTGGCACGTATAGCACTCGCACTCTGGGGCGATGGGGCGCGGGTCCGTCTTATACATAGAATTCGTGATGTTGATGCGAAAGTCTTCAGCATCTTTGACCCACAGGGCTCCGTTGCGGGCCATGCGCGTGGGCGCAACGCAGTCAAAGAGATCTACACCCCGCGCAACCGCGTGAAAGATATCCTCGATCTCGCCGATGCCTAATAAGTGTCTTGGCTTCTCTTCAGGCAGGAGTGGGATCGTCCAGTCGAGGACTTTATAGAGATCTTCTTTCGATCGCCCCACCGAGCCGCCGATGCCAAAGCCGTCGAAGTCCAACGTTGAGATAAACCGAGCGCTCCGCTCGCGCAGATCTTGATAAGCCCCACCTTGGATGATCCCGAAGAGCGCTTGTTTTGACCTCACCCCAGGCCCCTCCTCACCCTCACCCCCGTCCCCTCTCCCCTTAGAGGGAGAGGGGAGAAAGGGGTGAGGGGCGCAAAGGGAAGGGGTTGGGGTTAGGTCTGAAGGAGAAGGTTTCTTAAACTGCTCCAGCGCCCGCACCGCCCAGCGGTGGGTGCGCTCCATCGCCCGTCTCGTATACTCATAATCGTGCAGCGGCGAGGTGCACTCGTCGAGCACAAAGATGATATCCGCGCCGAGCTTCTTCTGAATCTCGATAGTATTCTCAGGGGTGAATTTGTGGGGCGAGCCGTCCAAGTGCGAGCGAAACTCGATCCCTTCTTCAGTAATCTTAACTAAAGATTGGCCTTGGCGGGCTTTGCGTAGGTGTCCGCCGCGCTCGGCGGCTTCCATTTCGTCTGGGAATATCGAAGCGATCTTCCCTACGCCGTGCTCGATGGCTGCGCCAAGACTAAATGCTTGGAAGCCCCCTGAATCCGTCATAATTGGGCCGTCCCAGCCCATAAATCTGTGCAAGCCGCCGAGCTGGGCGATCACGTCTTCACCTGGTCTTAGATGCAAGTGATACGTGTTAGCGATGAGCACTTGGATGCCGATCTTTTTGAGGTCATCGGGGCCGACGGCTTTCACCGTCGCCTGGGTGCCCACGGCGACGAACGATGGGGTGTGAATATCGCCGTGAGGGGTTTTCAGAACCCCGCAGCGGGCGCGGGTGTACGGATCATGAGAGCCGATATAAAAATGCTTCATAGCTCAATAAAATATCGTCCGCGTCCGATGGTACGGCTTCTGACGAAATTCTTCTCTCTGCCCCAGGTTCCACAAGAGCCAATCGAGCTCAAAGCTGCGCCATCTCTTCCCAAGCTGCTCCAGCTCGCGCTTCAGCAATTCTACCGCCCAGATCGTGCCCGCGCGAATCTCAATCTCCTCCGGGCTGCCCGATAGAAGCTCCTCATGACGATCGATTCTACTTGAAAGCTCTGAGCTGTAGTGCAAAATCCCCATCTGGCGCAAGACTTGGGGCACTTTGTAGTCTGCAAACGCCGTCAGCGCGTCTATATCTACAAACTCTCCCCAACGCTGCCCCTCAAAAGCTCCGTAGAGATCCGCACAGAAGATCTGGGCTCGCTTGTAGAAATAGACTCTACGCCCCCGATAGAGGGCTTCATCGCGAAAGCTCGAAAAGTCTTGAGCTAAAAGCTCGACCAAGCGCGCTGCTGAGCGCCCCGCCCGCTCGACAAGCCGCGCCGCGTGCCCATTATATTTTTTCTGTAAAACCGCCCCAGCCTCGCGCAAGACGCTCACGCGCTCCTCTATCAACGGAATCTCGTTCTCCCCATCGAGGATATCTTGGAGCTTCGCGCTGTCCATCTGCGCGAGGAATGCCGCATCGAGAACGCAATCCCCGCGCATGACCGCATCTTTGAGCGCCGTCGCCAGCGCGACGTAGCCGTCTGCGTTACGATAGCGCCAGCGCGGCTCCGGCCAAAAGCAAAAATTCAGACTATCTAAAACAAAGAGATACTGCACCGTGCGCTCCGTGCCGTCGCGAAAGTGCAGGCCGTCCCAGACAAAGCTGAGCGGCTGCTGCGCAAGCTCGCGAGCGCTCCGGCGCAAAGCCTCTTCGTCTATGGTGATGTGCTCCGCGTGTTTAACGACCCATTGTGCAGACTCCAAGACTTTCTTCATAAACGCTTTGATTATAATTCGACAAACTCGTGCGCACCACGTAAAATGAGACAAAGATGCCTGACAAGATCGAGCCAACACATCTAGCGATTGCTGTCTTTCGCTCGTGCGTCTACGAGATCGTGCTCTGCGAGACCGAGCTCGATTGGGACGCCCTGCGCCGCTGGGAGTTTATTCTCAAAGGGGGCGACGTCAAAGAGTATTCGATCACGCGGCGCTTTCAAGCATTCGCTCAAGCGAAAAAGCGGGCGCGCAACCCCGAAAATATCTCGGCGTACTTGCTCTATCGGCTCAGCCACGGCGGTGCCGGCCCCGACGATGGCCTGATCCTCGACGAAGAGACGGATCATCAGAAGGGCCCGCACTGCATCACGTGTGGCGGCTTGATAGACCAAGCTCGCCGTACTCGGATGCTTGAGCGTATTCGCGCGGGCTTCCGCATGTCCGATCTCAAAGTCCCCATAGAGTGCGAAGAGATCGTCAACACCCACTTGACCCAAGCCGAGATGAACGAGTTCGTCGGTCATCAAGTGAGCTTCAGCTACCAAGAGAAGTTGATCAACGAAGCGTTTGACGAATTGATCGAACAAAGGAGGCTCTAACGCGTCTCTATCAGAAGCGTACGCTCTCATGATATACTGAAATAAGGAGGTCGCGATGGCCAAGCGAGATCCGCTCAAGGAGATCATGGAGAGCCCCATAGAGCCCAGGTCGTATTCCTCCCACCCTAGCGACGCCGTTCTCCGCGACTATGCTCAAGGGCGACTGGGGCAAAGCCGATCCTTCACTGATGTCGCGGCGCTCCAATCGGGCAGTCTCAATCTTTGGCATCGCGCGGAGGTCACGGCGCATCTATTGACGTGTCCTCGGTGCGCCCAAGTAGTGAGGCAACTGCGCACGGAGCCCTCGCCTAATATACTGCAAGCGTTTTTCGAGAAGCTCTGGCCCAGCCGGGCCCCCGTGCCCACCTTCGCCCGCGTCATTATGCTTGCTCAGTTCGCAATTATTCTGTGTTTAGCTGGGGTGATCTATTTCAAACCGGCGCCGTTCTTCTCCACGCTTAGCCCAACGGCTTCAGTCCTCCCTTCGTCGGAGATCACCAAGAAGCCCACGGAGCAAGCGCTGTCGACGCCGCATCCCCAAGAGATGGTGGTCGAGCCGCCAGCCGATCCCCTGGTGGAGCTTGTGCAGTCGCACCCTGTGACGATTCGCGTGTCTTTCCGAGAGGACATGCCGATGCGTGAGCTGACAAACTTACTGCAGAGCGTCAACGGTATTCTGATATGGATGCATCCTGGAGGCTTTGTCGTGAGACTCTCTAGGGATGATCAGCTGGACAGCATTATCGAAAAGCTTTCGCAAAGCCCATATATTCTCGAAGCGCGCAAAGACTGAAAGGAGGCTTCTATGCAGACACGGTGGTGGTTGTTGGCTGGGGCAGGTGCGCTCGTCATCGCGCTGGCGATTGGCTGGACGATCTACGAGGTCTCAGCTGATCCATTGCGTGGGGTCGAGACGGTAGCGATTGAGCCTATCGAGAACGTCCCCGACTTTGTGCAAGAGGGCGTGCTGGGGCAGCTCAGCGTCAAGTTCAGAGATCGCGGGATTCGCATAGATGCGGCCAACCCCGATGCCGTCATTCGCATTGACGTCAGCAGACTAGAGCTGACCGAGTCGGGGTTCTATCTCACAGCTTCGCTAGAGATCAAGAAGAAGACGGGTGAGCACCGCAGGATGATCTTCACGCTCAGCATTGACCAGAACGGGATCAACGCGCAACTGCGCCGGGCGTGAAACGAGAGATCTTACTGACATCCGACTTCGCCCCCACTGGGCTCGCATGCAAGACGCCCAAACGTTATAATAGCCCTCATAGAACGGAGGACCTCGTTATGGGCAGTTTTGATACGATCGTCTCGCTCTGCAAGCAGCGCGGGTTTGTCTTTCAGTCGTCAGAAATCTATGGGGGCATCGGGGGCTTTTGGGATTATGGGCCCCTGGGCGTCGAACTGAAAAATAATATTAAGAGATCGTGGTGGCGTCGCGTCGTCCAGATGCGCGACGATGTTGTAGGGCTCGATGCTTCTATCATTATGAACCCCCAGACGTGGGTCGCCAGCGGCCACGTCGAAGAGTTCACTGATCCATTAGTAGATTGCAAACAGTGCAAGAAGCGCTTCCGCGCCGATGCGATCGTGAACAACACCTGCCCCGAATGCGGCGCCGTGGGGCAGTTCACTGATGTGCGACGATTTAATCTGATGTTTAAAACTTACGTCGGCCCGGTGGAGGATAGTGCAGCACTGACGTATCTGCGCCCGGAGACCGCTCAGGGGATCTTTGTAAACTTTCAGAATGTCTTAATCGCGATGCGCAAGAAGCTCCCCTTCGGGATCGCCCAGATCGGGAAAGCTTTTCGGAACGAGATCACCCCAGGGGATTTCATCTTCCGCGACCGAGAGTTCGAGCAGATGGAGATCGAATACTTTGTCAAGCCCGGCACCGACGAGCAGTGGCATCAGCATTGGGTCGAGGAGCGATTGCGATGGTACATTGAGGATTTGGGCTTGCGCAAAGAGAGAGTTCGCGCTCGCGCCTTGCCCAAGGAAGATTTAGCGCACTATTCTAAAGCGACCTTCGAGATCGAGTATGACTTTCCTGGCAAGGGCTGGGCGGAGATCGAAGGGATCGCTAACCGCACTGATTACGATCTGAAGCGCCACTCCCAGTACTCTGGAAAAGATCTGACGTACTTCGATGAAGAGACGAAAGAGCACTATATCCCCTACGTGATCGAGCCCTCCTGTGGGGTGGATCGCATCTTCTTAGCAGTGTTGCTCGATGCGTATCATGAGGAAGAGGTCCGCGGCGAGAAGCGCGTGGTCTTGAAGCTCAAGCCCCAGTTGGCTCCCATCAAAGTCGCGGTCTTCCCGCTGTTGCGCAATCGCCCAGAGATCGTCCGCCAAGCCAA
>DAIPXV010000014.1:0-28588 GCA_036783095.1 Candidatus Bipolaricaulota bacterium | reverse complement strand
CTCGAGATACTTCTCGACGCAGGCCGCCATCTGCGAGAGCGCAGTCGAATCAGCCATCGGCTTCAGATGCTCAAAGAGCAGTCTGTGCGCGCCCTTGCGCTCCATCACTTCCAAGCCGTCGAGCATCTGACGGTGCGGCGTCCCCTCCCAAATCGCTAAGATCATCGCTTCGCGCAGCCAGCGATCCATAGTGAATTCAGCGAGCGTCCCGATTCCCCCGTAGACCTCCATGCCCCACTTCGCTGTCTGGGCTGCGAGCTCTGCTGTCCAATATTTAGCCAAGTGCGCGACTAACCTAAAGAGATGATACTGCTCAGAGTACGGCGGCGTCTGGCGCCACACGCGATCTAGGAGCGTCACGGCCTCCCACGCCAGCGCAAACGCGCTCTCAAGCTGCGCGATGCGATCTTCAAACTGCTTGCGCAATAGCGGATGCCCGATGATCTCTTTCCCGAACGCCGTGCGCTGTTGGGCAAAGCTCAAAGCATCCGCGAGCACCCGTTGGGTGAGCGCAACGCTCCCCACACTGTTGGCCACCCGCGAGAGATTCAAGACCTCTAAGATCAGATAGACGCCCCATTCGGGCTTGCCCAATAGATACGCTTCGCTCTCTTTGAGCTCGACCTCGCCGGTGGGCACGGAGCGCGTAGCAATCTTATCTTTCAGTCTTCTTATCGTATAGTTGAGGCTCCCATCGTGACGGTATTTAGGGAGCAGAAAGAGCGCAAGTCCTCGAACGTTCTTGGGAGCCCCTTGCGGGCGAGCCGCCACGACAGCGAGCTCTGCCCCAGCATTGCTTGCAAAGTATTTTTCGCCTGTGAGCAGCCAAAGATCCCCCGCAGGCTGAGCGATCGTCTCGACGGCCGCGCCCAAGTCCGAGCCGCCCTTCACTTCGGTCATCCATGTCGCGCCCTGCCAGACTGAATCGTCTTTCTTTAAGAGCTTTGGGAGAAAGCGAGCTTTCACGCCCTCAGCCCCATATTTTTCTAACGGCACCGCCGTAGAGAGCGAGACCGTGTACGGACAATAGAGCCCCGGATCGTAAAACGACGTCACATAACCCAATAGATACGACGAGATCAAAGATTTCTCTTCGAAGGCGCGCCAGACGATTCCGTCTGTATACCCTCGACGCAGCAGCTTCCAATACTCTGGGGGAAAGAGAATCTCGTCAACGCGCTTGCCGAAGCGATCGAACATCCTCAGCCACGGCGTGCCAGCCCGGTCTATCGTTTCTGAGATCGGCTTGCCCTCGGTCTCCCAAAACGCTTCGTACTCTCTCAGCACGCTCTCGCAGGGAAGAGCACCGAGCATCTGCTTCAAGAACTCCACGGACGAAGAGAGCCTTTCCCAGCTCATAGCGCCTCCTTCTCTAGACAGATTACGACAAGCTCGCCCACAAGTCAATCTCTCGCTACAATAGTCTGAATTTCTCAGAAAGGAGGTCATATGCCCGGTCGGCTCCAAAGCTTCCAAGAGTTCCGCCAGAAGATGAACGAGAAGATCCTTGCCCAAGGGAACCTGCAGATCAAGAGATTCTTCGCCCTCGACTCCCAAGCCTACCACGACGGGGCGCTTCCCGCTAAGACGAAAGAGCTTTTGGGCTTGGTCGCTTCCATGGTCTTGCGCTGCGACGACTGCATCTCGTATCATTTAATACAATGCGCCAAGCTCGGCGCCACCGATGAGGAGCTCTTTGAAACGTTCAATGTCGCCCTGATCGTGGGGGGCTCGATCGTTATCCCACATCTGCGCAGAGCTGTGGAGATGCTCGAAGAGATCCGACAAACCCAACACCAAGGAGGCCCACTGTGATCACCATCGAAGAGTTTCAGAAGATTGAGCTGCGCGTCGCAACAATTCTCAGCGCGGAGCGCGTCCCCGGCACGGATAAGCTCCTCAAGCTTCAGATAGATCTGGGGGCCGAGCGCCGTCAGCTGGTCGCGGGGATCGCCAAGCACTACACCCCAGAAGAACTGATCGGGAAGCAGATCGTCGTCGTGACGAACCTGCAGCCCGCGGTCATCCGCGGCATCGAATCGCAGGGGATGTTGCTGGCCGCCAGCACCGATGATTACTCTCAGCTCGCTCTGGTGACGCTCCAGCGCCCTGTGCCCAACGGCTGCCGCGTCAAGTGAATTTGACGCGACATTCTCCAACATCGTAAGATAGAGCGATCTGTATCCGAAGGAGGCCAAGACGGTGAGGATCAACGCTCTGGCTCTCGTGCTCTTAGCAACTACAATGCTCTTGATAAGCTGCGGGGGTCAAAAGCCCCAACAGCAAGCGGAAAGCCCCAAGACGCCGCCTCCTTCTGCTGCACCGCCCACTCCCCAACCCAGCGCACCACCATCGTCTCCGCCGCCTCCCCCCAGCCCAAGCACCAACCCTGTGGCCATCGTGGAGACGAGCATGGGCACGTTCAAGATCGAGCTCTTTGCTGACAAAGCCCCAAACACCGTCCAGAACTTCATAGATCTAGTCACTCGCGGCTTCTATAAGAATATGATCTTCCACCGGGTCATTGCTGGCTTTGTCATCCAAACGGGCGATCCCACGGGGACCGGCCGCGGCGGCTCAGAGAAGAGAATTAAATTAGAAATCCATCCAGACTTAAAGCACGACCAGGCGGGGATCGTCGGGATGGCTCGCTCCCAAGACCCCGATAGCGCGACGAGCCAGTTCTATATCACCCTCGGCCCCGCTCCGCACCTTGATGGCAAGTACGCGATCTTCGGCAGAGTGATCGAGGGGCTGGAGGTCGTCATGGCCATCGGCCAGGTCGAGGTCGGCCCCGGCGATCGTCCTGTCGTCCCTGTAGAATTGAAGTCAATCTCTATGCAATAGTGACCTGCAAGCGAGGTGCTTATGGACTTCTCCCTTACGCCCGAACAGGAGCTCTTCCGCAAGTCGGCCCGCGAGTTCGCGCTCAAAGAACTTGAGCCCATCGCGACAGAGATAGATCGTGAGCATCGCGTCCCGTTAGAGGTCTTGAAGAAGCTTGGCGAGCTGGGGTATCTAGGCATGACCGTCCCCGAAGAGTACGGTGGCATCGGCGCGGATATGCTCAGCTATGTGGTCGTCATGGAGGAGCTGTCGCGCTCGTGCGCCTCGACTTCGACGGCGTTCAGCGTGCAGAATTCTCTCTGTAATACGCTCTTGGTCGAGTTTGGCAACGAAGCCCAGAAGAGAAAGTATCTGCCTGATCTTGCAGCAGGCAAGCGCTTCGGGGCGTTCGCGCTCACCGAGCCCGAGTCGGGCTCTGACGCCGCAGGCATGAAGACCACCGCTGTCGCCAAGGGGGATCATTTCGTCCTCAATGGATCGAAGCGGTTTATCACGAGCGCGGGATTCGCTGATATATTCTTTGTTTTTGCGCTCACCGATCCGGCTGCAGGCAACCGCGGCGTCAGCTGCTTCCTCGTCGAGCGAGGCACGCCGGGGTTCACCATAGGCAAAGAAGAGGACAAACTGGGCATCCGGGGTACGAGCACGTGCGAGCTCTTCTTTGAGGACTGCAAGGTCCCCAAAGAGAATCTCGTTGGCGAGCTCAACCGCGGCTTCAAGGTCGCTATGGTCACGCTCGATTCTGGGAGAATCGCGATTGCCGCGCAGGCCGTGGGCATTGCCCAAGCCGCGCTCGACGAAGCTCTAAAATACTCAAAAGAGCGCAAGGCTTTTGGGAAATTTCTCAGCGAGTTCCAAGCGATCCAATTCATGCTCTCTGATATGAAGGCAAAAGTTGAAGCCGCTCGGCTGTTAACGTATAAAGCGGCGTGGAAGAAAGACCACAAGCTCGACTACGTCATGGACTCTTCGATCGCCAAGCTCTACGCGGCAGAGATCGCCAGCGAGGTGACTGACCAAGCCCTGCAGATTCACGGTGGCTACGGCTATATTCGCGATTACAAAGTGGAGCGACTGTACAGGGACGCGCGCATCACGCGCATCTATGAGGGCACAAGTGAGATTCAAAAGCTCGTCATCGCCAGAGAACTGTTGAAAGATTGAATCACGGAAAGCACGGAAGAGCCACGGAGGACACAGAAGGGATTTTTATTCCGTGCTTTCCGTGGCCCATTGCTGTGCCTTCCGTGATTCAAAGCTTGTAGCCGATCTTCCTCAAGAACTCCTTGCGCTCAGCGATCTCTTTCTCGCCCTCGACGCCCTTGGACTTGACCCCGTCAATGACGCCTAAGATTCCGCGCCCCTGTGCCGTCTCCGCGAGAACTACTTCAACGGGGTTGGCGGTGGCGCAGTAGATATTGCAGACTTCGGGAACGTTTCTGACAACGTTCAGAACGTTGATGGGGTAGCAGTCTTTCAAGAATATAATGAAGCTATGCCCGGCGGAGAGCGCCAGGGCGTTCTTCTTCGCCAATTCGATCAGTTCTGAATCTGTGCCGCTCCAGCGCACGAGCGCCGGCCCCGAAGATTCGCAGAACGCCAGCCCAAATTTAATCTTGGGCACGGCGGTGACGAGCGCTTCGTGAATGTCCTCGACGGTCTTTATAAAATGCGACTGCCCTAAGATACAGTTGACGTCCGCGGGCTTTTCGATGGTGACGGTCTTTAGCTCCATAGGATCACCTCTTTTATACTTTAGCTGAAAGCAGGGGAAGGAAGCAACATCTCTATTACGAACTCCTGTCCTGGGGCGTTCAAGCTTTCTCTAAGCACTGATTCAAGGCGCAGGAAACCCAAGCGCCGATCCATACATGATTTTCGTATCGCCCTCCCTGTTGCCTCACATAAGAAAGTACTCGAAATGGGATTCGTTGCCTCATGAGAAGATGTACTCCAAATCTCTCCACTCTTCCAGGGCTCGCACGGCGCGCTTGCGCCGTCCCAAGCAGCCTCACTCCCAGGAGGCGACTCCTGCAGCCACCGGTAGCCGGTGAGAAAGACCAGGGTTTCCAGGAGCTGGCCTTTGCGCTTCTTGCGGGATCTGTGGTACTCCTGTCGGTTTCGAGTACTTTTCTCGTGAGGCAATTCGAAGTCTTGACTAGGGGGGATAGTTATGCTATAATCCAGCTGTGCCGAGCCCTGAGAGAAGGAGGCAGGGCGAGGTCTCCAGAGGGGCAAGCAAGGTGAGCCTCTCTGCGCAGAAGCCCACCTAACTTGTTCCCCCTGCAGGCCCTTGGGCTAAAGGGCAATGGGAGTAAAGACATCACTTCTGGAAACACCAAGGGCAGCTCAAGCCCTATGGTTATACTCCCTTAGAGCTCCAAAACTAAAAGTGCAAAGCAGGAGGTGGTAGAGATGAAGAGATTTTTAACGGGTGTAGGATTGCTGACGGTATTGGTTTTCAGCCTGTTGGCTTTGACCGGTTGTGTAAGGGGCCTGGCAGGTCGATCCGGGTTGCCCCAAGGAGAAGAGAGTTATGATTACCAAGCTCAAGATTCTCAATCGTCGATCACACCGCTGATATATTTACCAACTCGACCTGAATACCAAGACAGTCGAAATCCATACGCTTTTCATGTCGGACAATGCACTTGGTATGTTTTCGGCCGCATCCAAGAGCCGGAGGTCGGCTTACCCTCGTTTCTCCAAGACTATCAACTGCTGACGAAGATCTTCGCCAATCCAACTATAGTAGCGAGCCAGTGGGATGACCGGGTCAACAATGAGCTTAATAAGCGGGTAGCTGGTACACAGTGGGAAGGATTGGAGCTAAACATCGGCACAGCCTTGAGGCCCAAGTCCATAGCCGTGTGGGACTACAGCGGCTTAAGCCATGTTGCCTTCGTGGAAAACGACCGCGGAGAGATAACCGAATCCAACTATGTCCTTCGAGACAGCACCGGACGTTATTACCTTAACCCCGGCGAAGTTGTCATGCGTGAGACGGTGCCTATCTACGACGACAAAGGAAAGTTGGTCGGGAATGCTCAACGGTTCCAGATTATGAAAGTTGTGCGCGAGGAAACTCGAGGAGGGAAACGAGGCTATGTCCTTGAACCCGTTCCAGATGGAGGAAATAACCTCCGCGGATGGGCGGAATGGAAAGAGGTAATCCCGGGGATAATATGGAACTACACAAGGATTAGGCGCACCCCATCCAACCTTTGGGGGACACCTAAATACATCTACCTCAACGTTCCAGACATTCCGGGCCTGTCTTCCCCTCCCAACAATGCCTATGTACCAGGTGCACCAACCCTGCGTTGGAGAAGCGCTGCCAGGGCCGTATCTTACCATGTTCAAGTTGCTCGTGACCCTGACTTTAAGAACATAATATTTGAACGTAGAGGCATCACAGCAACCGAAGTGCAAGTCAGTCCGCCGCTGGTTCACAACACACGATATTGGTGGCGTGTCAAATCCAGCAACACCGATGGGAACAGTCCTTGGTCAGAGAAAAGGAATTTCATAGTGGACCGAACGCCGCCCACCCCACCCAGAAACCTGAGGGTAACAGGTTCCACCTTTAGCAGAATTGACCTGGCTTGGAACCCCTCAACGGACGACTTGTCTGGCGTCGCTTCTTATAGGATTTACCGGGATGGTAGTCCCCTCGCAACCGTAGCCGGGAACCAGACCTCCTTCAGCGATCAAAGTGTTAAGGCAGGAATCCGGTATTGCTATCGGGTTTCCGCTATCGACTCAGCTGGGAATGAATCAGCTCGAAGTAACGAGGCGTGTGCCCGAGCGGTGCCGTGGCCACGGTAGCATATCGCCGAGTTGAGCAAGATTACTCGGTAAAGGCAATAGCGTGATTCACATTGCTGCAAGATTGGGGCACAAAATGGGGAGTTGGCTCTTCCATTCGGAGAATCCAAGGCGAGCAACTTCTCTTCTAATGAAAAAATCCTCGGCCCTGATGAGCCACCAAGGCTCTGAGAATCTGGGAAAGAGTGACATACCAATCTTGCAAAAAGTATTTCCTGTTATCTCGCTCCTGAACTAGGTTTGGTGATTCACCCGTTACCCATAATTTGTAAATGACCCACACATTACACTAGACTATAATAGATAGCTATGGAAAATCTGAATGGCGTGCACGTCCCGCCACAACCGGAACGGACCTGGCTCGATCAGGCCCTGACGTTCCTCTCCACGATCGCCCACTGGCTGGGACAGCTCATCGTCGGGATAGTGAATAGAATCGTCCCCGACCTCATCTCTGAAGGGCTCATTGACCCCATCGGGTATCTTGCTCTTCTCACGATCGTGCTCGTGCTCATCGGGGTCTTCGAGGCCCTCAAGAGGGCTTTCTATTGGATAGTCGGGCTGGGCTGGCTGCTCATCATCGCCAGAATTATTTTAGATAAACTGAGAATCTAGATCTCGCCCCAGTTGGTCCCAATGTGGGTCTCGACCTTGAGAGGCACGCGCAGCGAAAACGCGCTCTCCATCGTTTGCTTGATCAGCTGAGCCGCGCGCTCAGCGTGGTCGGCGTCAGCCTCAAAGATCAGCTCATCGTGAATCTGCAAGAGCATATCGGCTCTGATCTCGCCCGACTGTATTCTCTCGTAGACGCGCAGCATGGCGAGCTTCATAATATCGGCAGCGGTCCCTTGCACCGGAAAGTTGATCGCTTCGCGCTTGGTCTGGCTAGACAGCTCGACAAAGTACCGTCGCCGCCCAAGCAGCGTCTCCAAATATCTTTTCTCTTCAGCTTCTTGCACAACGCGCTCCATGTACGCCCGCACTCCAGGGTACTTCTCAAAATAATTTTTGATGAACTTCTCGGCTTCGGAGCGCGACAGTCCCGTGCGCTGCGCCAAGCCGTACCCCGTCATCCCGTAAGAAAGCCCGAAGTTGATCATCTTGGCGATGCGGCGCTCCCGCGGCCCTACGCTCTCGATGGGGATGTTGAAGATCGTGGCAGCGGTGCGGGCGTGCACGTCCTCGTCGCGCTCGAACGCCCCGATCAGCCCCGGATCTTCCGAGAGATGCGCCAAGACCCTCAATTCGATCTGGGAATAATCGGCCCCGATGAGCACTCTGTCCGGCGGCGCGACAAACGCTTTGCGGATCTGCCCGCCTAGCTCGGTGCGCACGGGGATATTCTGCAAGTTCGGTTCCGTCGAGGAGAGCCGCCCCGTCACCGTCACGTGCTGCTGGAATGTCGTGTGCACTCGACCCGTCTTGGGATTGATATACTCTGGGAGCTTCTTGACGTATGTGCTCAAAAGCTTCTCGAGCTCTCGATATGCTAAGAGCTTCTCTGGGAGTGGATGGAGCCCAGCGAGCTCTTGCAAGACATAAGCGTCGGTAGACGGGCCGGTCTTGGTCTTGCGCAGCACGGGCAGCTTGAGCTTCTCAAAGAGCACATACGCGACTTGCTTGGGGGAGTTGGGGTTAAAGTCTTGCCCAGCGAGGCGAAAGATGTCTTGCAACAGCTGGGTCGCGAGCGTCTCAAGCTCTTTAGCCTGCTCGCGCAAGATCTCTTTATCCAAGAGAATTCCATTCAACTCCATCTCAATGAGCACATGGATCAAGGGCAGCTCGATCTCGTAAAAGAGCTTCTCTTGGTTTTTGGAGCGCAGCTCTGGGAGCATCTTCTCTTTAAGCCTGAGCACAGCTTCAGCATCAGCGATAGAGTATCGAGCGGCTTGCTCGATGGGCACCATATCCATCTGTGCGGCCCCAAGCTCAGAAAAATCCATCACGCTGTGCCCCAGATAGCGCTGCGCCAGCTCGTTCAGGTCTTTGCGGCCCTCTGGGTCGAGCAGATACGCCGCAAGCATCGAGTCGAAGACGATATTTTTTAGCTCAATCCCATAGCGCCTCAGGATCTTCGCGTCGTATTTGAGATTTTGCCCGATGACGGGTTTGCTCTCCAACAGGGCTTTGAGTTTCGCAAGTACAAGATCGCGCGGGAGCTGCCGCGGCACACCCAAATAGCTGTGCGCCACGGGAATATAAAAGCCCGCTCCCGGCTCAATCGCTAAAGAGATTCCGACAAGCTCTGCAGTCATCGCGTCTTCGCTCGTCGTCTCGGTGTCCAGCGAGATCTCGGGAGCGCCTCTCAGCTTCTCAAGCAACACGTCGAGCTGGTCTTCTGTAAGAACGATCTCAGCCTCGAGGGCCCTCACCCCCAGCCCCTCTCCCGTCTTTACGGACGGGAGAGGGGAGAGAGGGGTGAGGGCCAACTCCTTCAGCAAACTCCGAAACTCCAGCTCCTCTAACAGCGCGCGCAAGCGCTCGACATCAGGCGGCTGCGCCCGACACTCCTCAAGAGAAATATCCAAGAGTGGCGGATTCAACTTGACAAGCTCGCGGCTGAGCCGCGCTTGCTCTTGAAAAGCTTTGAGCTTTTCGCTGAGCTTGTGGGGCTCGACCTTGTCGAGATTCTCTAGGAGCGCATCGAGCGAGGGGAATTCCTTCAAGAGCTTTTGCGCCGTCTTTTCCCCAATCCCCGGAACCCCTGGGACGTTGTCCACGCTGTCTCCCACGAGCGCGAGAAAGTCGAGCACTTGATCGGGCCGCACCCCAAGATACTGCTGCACCCCAGCACTATCGAGAATCTTGAGGTCTCGCGTGACGTCGCGCCCCGGCTTGAGCACCCGCACGCCGTCGCCCACAAGCTGCAAAAGATCTTTATCGCCACTGACGATCAACACATCTAAGCCCCGAGCCGTCGCCAGGGGCACCAAAGCCGCGATAATGTCATCGGCTTCGTAGCCGGGCTGCTCGAACCGCTTCAGCTTGAGCGCGTCCGTCAGCTCTTTTATTTTGGGAATCTGCGCGGCCAGGGCTTCGTCCATCGCGGGGCGATGGGCTTTGTATTGAGCGAATTTCTCGTGTCGGTGAGTCGGCCCGCGGCTGTCGAACGCCACCGCAATATACTGCGACGGGTACTCGCGCAGCAGCATTAAGATGGTGCGGGCGTAGCCATAGATCGCGCCGGTGGGGAACCCCGTGCTCGTCTTCAGCTCGCCCATCACGTGAAACGCCGGATAGATGAGCGAGCTCGCGTCAATGAGCAAGATCCGCTCGGCCATGCCCTCTAGCATACCCCGATCAGGGGAGAACCGTCAAGCCCTAGACAACAGCGAGAGCACCGCCAGATAATGACAGATGCTGCCACCCAAGACAAAGAGATGCCAGATCGCGTGGCTATAAGGGAGTTTTCGCCACGCGTAGAAAAGTACGCCTACGGTGTAGAGCCCCCCACCGAGGGCCAGCCAGAACAACCCTCCTGCGGGGACGCGCAACAGCAGCTCGCGTCCAGCAATGACACACAGCCAGCCCATCAGCAGATACCCCAGCACTAAAAAGCGCCGGAACCGCTGGGCCGAAAGAGTCTTAAAAATGATCCCCACTAAGGCCAAGCCCCAAATGACCCCCAGCAGCGTCCAGCCCCACGGCCCCCGCAGGCTCACCAACAGAAAGGGCGTGTACGTCCCAGCGATCAAGAGATAGATACAACTGTGATCAAGAATCTTAAAGATTCGCTTGAGCTGGGGATCGCGCACGCTGTGATAGAGCGTCGAGGCAAGATAGAGAATAACTAGCGTGATGCTGTAGACGGTGAAACTTACGAGACGCCAGGCATCCCCATACAGCGTAGCCAAGACAATCAGGACCATGCCCCCGATGACGCTTAATCCGGTGCCGATGCCGTGGGTGATGCTATTGAGTATTTCTTCGCTGACGCTGTAGGGTTCTTCGGGGTCTGTTTGTGGAGTGTGGTGTACCATAATTTTATTTGCTGGCTCATGGAGCGAGAAGGCCGCTGGGTGGGCCCAACGGCCTTCTTCTCTCTTGTGTTTACCGACCGCGGTATCCGCCGCCGCGATTATATCCACCGCTGCGGAATCCGCTGGAGCGCGCGCGCCCGCGATTGCACTCCTGGCAATAGACGGGGCGGCTCCCATCGGGCTGGAACGGCAACTCGGTGATCGCTTTGCCGCACTGAGCACACTTGAGATTCATGCTCGTGACGTCGTACATCTTGCGCTCGAAGCCCATTGCTGTCACCCCCTTGGGGATTGATTGTAGGAAGGTTTCACCGTGACCTATCTGACGGGCGACAGATGGGCTCGCGTTTGAAATCATCCTACGCTCACTTTAGCAGATTTTCGAGAAAAAAGCAAATTCAGTGTTTAAGAGGGCTTTGCGCTTCGAGGAGATAACAGAGTGCGACAGCGAGCGCATCGGCGGCGTCGTCGGGCTTGGGGATCTCTTTCAAGCGGAGAAGTTGCTTCATCATCTTTTGGATTTGGGGCTTTTTCGCGCGCCCGTAGCCCGCGATGCGCTGCTTAATCTGTAATGGCGTATAGCTCTTCGTCTGAGGGAGCTTGTGCGCCGCGAGCAACACCACCCCGCGGGCTTGCGCGACGGCCATCGCCGTCGTGCGGTTCTGTGCAAAGAAGAGCTCCTCGATCGCCAGGGCATCGGGCTTGTATTCTCTCAAGAGGCGCCGCGTATCTTCGTAGAGCGTATAGAGTCGCTGAGCCAGAGGGAGATCTTTGGGAGTGCGAATGACCCCAGCTTCCAGCACCCGTGGCAATGGCCCCTTGCTTAGCTCGAGCACGGCATAGCCAGTAGTCGCCAGCCCAGGGTCTATTCCCAAGACGCGCATCGCGCTATTTCAGAAGCTCTTTCAAGACTTGGAGGCGCGGGTCGCCCCGGTGATTTGGAGCACAACCGCACTCCCCCAAATTCCGATCGTGCCCACAGATGGGACAAAGCCCCTTGCAGTCTGGCCGACAGAGCGGCTTGGGATCGAGCATGCTGCCGATCAGTCCGACTAAATACGGCTGCAAACTGAGCTCCGTGTCTTCTAAACTATACGTGAACGCTTCGCGCTCCAAAAGATTGCCATCTTCCTCAGGTTGAAACTCTAGGTGCTCTTCCCAATCGAGCGGGGAGACAACATCAGCTAAGCAACGGCTACACTGCTGCACCGCCGTCGCGCGAATGCGCACATCAAGGAAGATCGAGCGCTTCCGATGCACCGCTTGGCCTTGCACCCAGACGTCCCCCCGCACCACAAAGAGCTGCTCCGGCGCTGCCACCTGATAGATCTCATCAATAGCGACGGCCTTCCCTTCGGTCTCGCGCAGCTTCTTTATGTTGATCGCCATACAGTTCGCCCCCTTAGGCAGTTGGCCAGTTAGACAGTTGAGCAGTTTGAACTGACAAACTGATGAACTGTCTAACTGACTCACTCAGCATAGCATATCGCATCAACAATTGCCAACGCGCGCTTGTGGGCCGCCACGTCGTGCACCCGCACGATCTGGGCACCATTGAGGACGGCGATGACGTTGCTGGCGATCGTCCCCTCCAAGCGCTCGCTGGGCGGCAGAGGGTCTTCGTCGGTGCCGCACAGCCGCCCTATGAAAGACTTCCTCGACACCCCAATCAAGATGGGATACCCTAACTCCCGAAACTCCCCTAGTCTTCGCAAGATCTCAAGATTATGCTCCACCGTCTTGCCAAAGCCGATCCCCGGATCGATGAGAATCTTCTCGATGCCATGCGCTCGCGTGAACGCGATGCGCTCCGCGAAAAACTCTTTGATCTCGCGCACCACGTCCGTATAGACGGGATTCTGTTGCATCGTTCTCGGTTCGCCCTGCATATGCATCAGCACCACAGGGACGCCCGCACGAGCTACTACTTTGACCATGCGGCTGTCGAAGCGCAACGCGCTGATGTCGTTCACGATATTCGCCCCAGCTTCTAGAGCAGCTTCGGCTACCGACGCTTTATATGTGTCAATGGAGATGGGCACGGAAGTTTCTTGACGAAGGGCGCGGATGATGGGGATGACCCGACGCAGCTCTTCTTCTTCGGGGACGGGCTCCGCCCCTGGCCGGCTCGACTCCCCACCGATATCTATAATATCTGCGCCCTCGCGGATGAGCCGGCGGGCATGCTCCAGCGCGCTCTCCAGATGAAAGAATTTCCCGCCATCGAAGAACGAATCCGGGGTCACGTTCAGAATTCCCATCACCAGGGTGCGCCTTCCCAACCCCGAAAGGACATCGGTCATTTGGTCTCACCCGATCTGTACTATAGCATAATGCATAAGGGCGCTCAAGGCGTGTTCCCTTGCGAACTGGCGATCTGGTCGGTACAATGGGCGCAATCCCAATGTACCCACCAGGAGGAATCCCGTATGATCGAAGTCTTGTTGACTCAGAGCGTCGAGAAGTTAGGCGAGCCAGGGGATATCGTCAAGGTCGCGGAGGGCTACGCGAGAAACTATCTCTTCCCGCGCAAGCTGGCGGTGCTGCCCACACCGCACAACATCGCGCAATATAAGAAGATGCGCGAGCAGCGCGAACTCGAACTCAAAGCCCGCGAGGAGTGGGCGCGCGCCGCCCAAGCCAAGCTCGACGGCTTTGCGCTCACGTTCTTGCGCAAGGCCCACGACGGCAAGCTCTACAGCTCCGTGCGCCGCGAGGAGATCGCTCAGCAGATCTTCGAAAAACTCGGCATCGAGATCCCCAAGGACAAGATCGAGCTGGACGCCCCCATCGAAAGCTTGGGCGTCCATGCCGTCAAGATCTCTCTCTATAAAGATATTACGGCGAGCATCCGCGTCCACGTGGAGGAGGAGCCATCGGCCGGATAATTCGTGCTCTTCTGTGTGTCTTTGTGGTGCTTGGCGCCGGCGCGCCGCTTGCGCCGGCACAGGCCCCTCAGCTCTTTCTCAATAATCAATTAGTCTCTCTGAGAAATCCCCCGCTCACCCAGGGCGAGCAGCTCTTCGTGCCCTTGGTCGAGTGTGCGCGGCTGCTTGGAGCTGAGACTACCGTCAGCTACGAGAGCGTGACGCTGCGCTGGGGCAGAAATTCTATACATATTCCCACGGAGCAGCTTGTCGCTCGCGGCCCACTGCTCTACATCGCGCTCCCTCAGCTCGCCCAGATTCTGGGCATCAAGATGCTCAAGCTCGGCACAGCGTATTATCTCTTCAGCACGCCCGCGCGCTTAATCTCAATAGTTGTCTCCCCAAGCGGGGTCTTTTTTACTCTCTCGGCGCGGGTGCCGTTCGAGCTCAGAACACAGCAGAACTTCGTCACAGTGCGGTTCTTTCACACCGTCAGTGCTCTGAAAGATTCCCCCCTCACGCTCACCCAAGAGCCGCCCGTCATTCTCAAAGCTCATCTTCCGATAGAAGCCTCTCAGACTGTCCAAGCGACAGCCGTCGAGTCCGAGAATTTTGTCGTCTGGGTGCGCGCGGTCACTTCGTCTCCTGAGCCACGCGTGCTCATGCGCACGGAGGCCCAAATCCCTCTGAGCGAAGATCTGCTCTATGTGCAAGCGCGGGCGCTCACCGTGGACGGCCCGGTGAGCGTGCACTACGTCAGAGTCCAGCATTGGAAAGAGCGCTATAGATTAACAGTGACGCTGCCGCGCGACGGCATCGGCGCCCTGGAGCCCCTAGAGAAGATGGCCTCAAGCGCCCTAGTCGCGATCAACGCGAACTTCTTCGATCCCAGCACTCAGCTGCCCATCGGGCTGCTCGCCAAAGACGGGGTTGTGCTGAGCGCGCCCTACGGGCGGCGCAGCGCTCTTGGAGTCTCGCTCTTTAGTGATCTCTACTTCTTTGCGCCCACGCTGAAGCTCTCGGCGTCTGTCTTGGGACAGACGGTGACAATTGACGGGCTCAATCGCCCCCCGTCGGCTGACGGGCTCTTTCTCTATACAGATCGCTATGCCCTGCCCATCCGCAGCCACGCGCCGCTCAAGGCCGTCAGGCTCCGCCAAGGCTTCGTCGTGAATATCTTAGAGAACGGGCTTGTGCTGCCCGACGGGGAATCCACGCTCTTAGTCGCGACCGGAGCTGCGCGCAGCCGCCTTGGGGGGCTTCGCCCAGGAGACAGCGTCAAGATCTCATACACCCTCGACCCTCAGGTGCTCTTCCTAAGAGAAGCCGTGAGCGCTGGCCCGCTATTGCTCAAAGACGGCCAGATCGTGCTCGACCCCAAAGCCGAAAAATTCTCTGACGAATTTGTGCGGGCCAAGGCCGCCCGCAGCGTCCTCGCCACCACAGAGTCGGGAGATTTACTATTTATCATAGTGCTCAAAGATGGGCGCAGCGTCGGGGCGGACCTGCGCACCTTAGCGATCTTGGTACAGTCCTTAGGGGCGCATTCTGCGCTCGCGCTCGACGGTGGCTCTTCGAGCACGCTGCTCTTCCGCCAGGGCGCCACGGTCCAGACAGTGGGAGGCCAACGGCCGATCGCTGCGGGGCTGGCCCTCGTGCGCAAATAACTATGAACCTTGAGCTGACTCCACAGCAGAGTAGGGGCACGACATACCGTGCCCCTACGTTTCTCAAGAGCGTCTTAGTCATCTCGAGTTCGACGGGGCTCAGTCGGGTCTTGGGGCTTGTGCGCGACGTCGTCATCGCCCATCTCTTTGGGGCCAGCCGCGCCTATGATGCGTACTTAATCGCGTTCATGATCCCTCATCTGCTCCGCAAACTCTTAGCTGAGGGCGCGCTCTCCAGCGCGTTCATCCCCATCTTCACCGAGCGCCTCACCAGAGATGGCCCAAAACAAGCCGAACGCTTCGCCAACATCGTCTTCACAGCGGCGCTCGTCTTCTTTGCTGTGCTCACCGTCTTGGGAACACTTCTTGCCCCGTTCTACGTGCCCTTCTTCGCTGACGGATTTTCTCGTGAGCAGCTTGCTCTCACGATTCGGCTGACACAGATCACGTTTCCGTTCATTGCGCTGGTGGGGCTTGCGGCAATTGTGATGGGCGTGCTCAACAGCTATGAGAAATTCTTTGCCCCGGCGTTCGCCCCCGTGCTCTTTAACCTTGGGGTCATTCTTTCAGCATTCGTGCTACTGAGCTTCTTTGCCGAGCCGATCTACGCGCTGGCCGTCGGAGTGCTGCTCGGTGGGCTGGGGCAACTGCTCTTTCAAATCCCATATCTCAAAGATCGCTGGCGCTATCGCCCGCAGCTCGACCTGCGCGACAGAGATCTGCAAAAGCTTCTCACGCTCATGCTCCCCTCAGTCGTGGGGCTTGCGATCTTCCAGATCAACAGCATCGTAGACAATAAATTAGCCTCGCACTTAGCTGAAGGGAGCATCTCGGCGCTGCAGTATGCGATCAGGCTCTTTCAGCTCCCCTTGGGGGTGTTTGTCGTCTCCGTGGGCAGCGTTCTCTTGCCCACGCTGTCTACGCACGCTGCCGCAAAAGACACAGAGTCATTTGCCCAGGCGCTCCGCGAGAGCGCGAAGTTTTCGCTCTTTATACTTCTACCCGCGACGGCGGGGCTCTTCGCGCTAGCTCAGCCCATCGTTCAACTGCTCTTCGAGCACGGCCACTTCACCCGCGAAGACACGCTCGTGACCGTCTACGCGCTCATAAACTATCTGCCGGGGCTGATCGGCTATGGGGTAGCGTATCTGTTGACGCGGGCGTTCTACGCCCTGCAAGACACGCGCACACCGCTTGTCGTCGGCGCTATCACTGTCGCGCTCAACGTCATTCTCGACTACATCCTTGTTGGACCGTTAGGCGTGGGCGGGCTGGCGTTAGCAACTTCTGTAGCGGGCATTGCCAATGCGCTGATGCTCTTTATGCTCTTGCAGAAGCGTCTCGGCACGCAAGACGTGGGACTGACACATTTGGGCTTTGATCTGGCCAAGATGCTTGGCGCGTCAGCTCTGATGGGAATTATAGTGCACTTTCTGGCTCTATGGACAAGCCCGTTGGGGGAGTTTTTCACCGTTGGGCTTTGTGTTGCTTTTGGAGCTGGGATGTATCTTGGGCTGGCGTGGCTGTGGGAGTGCTTGCCCGCTCAAGCGTTCAGAAGACTTCGGTGAGGGGAATCTGCAGCCCTGGCAGGAGCGGCGAGGTGAGCGTCTCGTCTTTTCTATAGAGTCCGGCCCGCTCATATCCCTGCTTGCCCAGCGTGAGCACCTCGATGGTCTTCTCCTTGGGGTCTACGACCCAATACTCTTGCACCCCATATTTAGCATAGAGGCGGCGCTTGAAGATTCTATCTTTCTCTGCTGTCGCCGGGGAGAGGATTTCGACGACGAGATCGGGAGCGCCGCGAATCTCTTCCTCGTGAATGATATGCCGTCGCTCTTGAGACACAAAGAGTATATCGGGTTGGACGACTTGCTCCTCGCCCTTCTCCCCCAAAACGACGTCGAAAGGGGCTTCATAGACACGGCCAAGACGGTGCTCTCGAACGAACTTATATAACGCTGATGCTAGAGCGATCGAGACAGCTTGATGAGCCTCTCCTGGCGATGGCGTCATCGGGATCAACTCTCCCTCGAGCAGTTCATACCGCTGGCGCTCCACGTAGGGCAGGCTCTTGTAGTCCTCGTACGTAAACTTGATCTGGGCTTTGGTCGCCATGAGCGATCCCCTGGACTATGCTACTCTGTCCCGCTGAGCCGCGCAAGCCCTACGGCCAGAACGGATCGTTGTCGCAGTCTACGTTTGGGTCATCGCTGGGGCACTCTGGAGGATCGCTGGGATCGTCCGGCGGAGGCGGAAGCTCCTCTGGAGGTTGCGGCTCCTCAGGAAGCTCTGGCTCCTCTACTGGTGGAGGGAGAACGATCTCTTCCTCAGGAGCTGGGCAGGACTTCCCCAGCAGCGGGCAGAGGAAGCTCTGGAACCCAAAACGATAGGCGACTTCGAGGCGATGGGTCAAGGGCAGCTCCGAGTGCGTCAGCGCGGTGTAATCGAGCTGCAGGCCGCCGCGCAGCCGCGCCCCAAACCCCACGCTCGCTTGCACTAACGACGGACTGATGAGCACGCCGCCGCGCACGGCAAGAGATAGTAAGCCGAATCGCGCAAATTGCGCGTTCGAGAGTTTATACTCGCCCCCAAGGTGCACCGTGCCGTTGGCTTCGATGTCCGCAGCGACCGTCGCGCCTGGGGCTGGGCTGAGCGAAGCCCCGAACCTCAACCCAATGGGAAAAGCTTCGCCATGCCCGCTGCCGTAATTGACCCCTACGCCCAAGAGATTCTCTAGAACGACGCCGACGCGCAACCCGCCCAAGCCCCCCATATTATTGAGCTTATAGAAGAGCGCCGGCTCGAGCGAAAACCCCACACCGCTGCCCTCGGGGAGCGTATTGACAGTCAGAATCTTCGCGCGAAGCCCAACAGAGAAGTTCTGCAGCGCGCCCAAGCCCGCTCCCAACGGGAGATCTGCGAGAGAAATCCCACCAGCAACCGTCAATCCGACTTGGGTGAAATCGAAGCTCCCCGATTGCACGGGGTTACCGTTCTCGTCACGCCAGGGGATGTTCGAGACGCTCAAGAAGACTAGACCAACGCCGAGATGGCGCCCACCGGCGAGCACTGAGCCGTAGACGGCTCGCCCAAAGCGCGATTCGACCAGCCCATGTGCGCTCGCGCGCTCTAAGAACGCCAACGCTGCGGGGTTGTAGACGATGGCGTAGGCGTCATCGGCGAGGCCGCTGAACGCCCCGCCCAAGGCGGCAGGGCGCGCCCCACGCTCTAGTTCGTAGAGCGACAGCAGCGTCTGGGCTGAGCTTGTGCTCGCCGCCACGAGCAACGCTATCACGAATATAGTGAACTTCACACTTCGAATTGGAAACTGTCTCATCGCAGCCCCCTTATCGCTGGACGGCCAAGACGCCGATCGCCGAGCGAGTGATACTGTTGTCTTGCGCCGTCACCGAGAGCAGATAGAAGTACGGCCCATTGGGCAAGGGCCGACCAGCACTATCAGAAAGATCGTAGACGTATTCGGTCTTAGTGACATCTAAATCTCTGGAGAAGACGAGTTCGCCCTTGATGTTGAAGATCCTCAGGGTCGCTTGGCGCGCGGGCGCCGGCAGCGTCCAGCCGTAGACGAACTTCGTTCTCACTTTAGCTGGGTTGGGGTAGTTCGTGATTGTCACGGCGATCTGCGCCGGCGGGCCCACCGTGATCTTCTTTTCTGTAGGCTGGCTCTGCGTGCCCTTGTCGTCGGTCACGATCAGTTTTACGGTAAACGTCCCCGCCGTGCGGTAGACGTGCGACGGATTCTGTTCAGTGCTCGTCGTGCCGTCGCCGAAGTCCCATTGCCAAGATTTGACTTGGCCGTCGGGGTCCTTGGATTTGTCCGTGAACTTGACGGTCTGTCCGGCCGCCGGCTGCGCCGGGGAGAACTCAAAGTCTGCCACCGGCGGCTGGTTGACCGGCGGCGGCGCTTCTTTGATCTCGAAGACTCCATTCACAATCTGATAGGGCACGGCGTTGTACTCCACATCGCTGAGCACTTCGAGAGTCAGAGTGAGGTTGCTCTTGTCGCCGTTCTTGCCCACGGCTTCGACAGAGAACTCTAAGATCGCCCCTTCGGTGATCCCCACGATATCTGCCCCAGCAAGGGTCGCGGCGAACCGCACGATCCCCTGGTCTTTAAGATTGTTGAAGACTGTGACGCTTGATCCCTCAGTGATCTGCGGGAATGTAACGTCCGTTACAGTGAGCACGTTGGGGTCGTAAGCGAACTGCCCTTGGATGCTCGCGATGCCCGGCGCAGGAACGCTTTCTACCGTGACGGAGATGGTCGTCTTCGCCGCCGGGGGGACGGTCACGCTTTCGACGGTGAGCACAGCAGTCTCCTGTGCCAACGCACTCAAGCTCCCCACCAACACGACGAAGATCGCCCATCGCACGGCAGGCCGGGCCCGACGCGCCTGCAACTCTGTGCGCTTCATGAGACCTCCTCATCATCAGCGGGCACACTCAGCCCGAATAAGAACACATCTATTGTACCCAATTGCGAGACGTTGGGAAGTGACGGAGATCACGTCCGACGCTAGAAGCGAAATGACGCAGAGAGCCAGTGCGATCCCTCAAAGTCGGGATGGAAGAGAAATGCATAATCTATCTGAAGGGTAGCAAAGAGAACCCCAAGCCCCACGCTCAACCCCAAGCCCGTCCTGGTGAGCAGACCCGCGCGAAGGCTGAGCTTATCCAGCGGGCCCAGCTTCGAGAGAGTGTATTCAGCTCCAAGATGAAACCCGTCGTTGAGCGAAAAGTCCACACTCACCGTGACTAAGCTCAGAGCGAGCACTGAGATTCCAAGGCGCACCCCGATGGGGAGATTCTCTTCTGCAGCAGCGCCAAATGCTAAGCCCAAAAGATTCTCTAAGACGAGCCCGACGCGCACCCGGCTCAGCGGCCCTACGGCCCCCAGCCCCCACAAGAACGACGGGTCGAGCGCAAACCCGCTGATGCCCAAAGGCTGAAATTGGACGGGATCGAAGCTTGTGATCGAGACGAATTTTATTCGCAGCCCCAGCGCCAGCCCTTCGGGAAGATTACTTAAAAACGGCAGCGAGCGCATCATCGCGCCCCAGCCCGCTGTCAAAGCGAAGCTCGAATATCCAAATGACTCGATCGTCTTGCCCTGGGCGTCCTTGCACGGCTGGTTTTGGGCCGTGAGGCAGGGCACCTGCCCAAAATCGAAGAAGATCAGCCCGCCCCCGATACTCCCAAAGCTCCCGAATGCGCTGAGATACGTAGACGCGCCAAAGTGCGACTGATAGAGAATACTCGCGCGTCCCCCGGTGAGCGTCGCCAAGCCCGCAGGGTTATAGAAGAGCGCATATTCGTCGTCGGCGAGCCCGGTGAACGCTTCACCTAAGCTGACCGGGCGAACCCCGGCACCGATGTCAAAAACTGTGACGAGCGGGCGAGCCTGTCCTATCATCCCCAGAGCTATGCTCGCTATCACTACTATGAAGAACGTGCGGCGCATCGGCTTCCTCCTAACGCTGAATGACGAGCTTCTCCACGCGCGAGCGGCCCACCACAGCGTTCTCCTTGAATGCGATGATCAGATAGTAGTACGGGCCGCTGGGCACGTCGGATTTCTTTATATCCCAGACGAACTGCGTCCCCGTGAGCTTCTCTTGCTTGAGCACGAGCTTTCCCGACATATTGAAGACGAACAAAGTTCCGCTCGTTGCCCCCGGCGGTAGGGTGAAGGTGAACGTCGCGCTATCTCTGGCGGGGTTGGGGAAGACCCCCACGACGGGCCGGCTCGAGGGCTTTACTGTAATAGTCTTCTCAGTGGTGCTCTCAGCGCCGTCGTTGTCCCGCACGGTGAGCTTGACTTTGAACGTCCCCGGCTGAGTGTATTTCTTCTTGGGGTTCTGTTCGGCGCTGGCCGTGCCGTCGCCAAAGTCCCATTGTCGGCTGACGATCTGGCCGTCATCCGTAGACTTATCAGAGAATTGCACTTCGCTGCCGACTTCGGGGCTGGCAGGACTGAAGCTAAAATCCGCCTTGGGCGGTACGATCCCCACGGGGACTTTCTTCACTATAAAGCTGGGGAGCCCCGCTTTGTCTTTTACCGTCAGCTTGACGTCGTAGACTTTCTTCTGAGAATATTTCTTCTTGGGGTTCTGTTCTGTGCTCTTGGTGCCGTCGCCAAAGTCCCACTCCCAACTGACGATATCCGTCGCGCCGTCGGGATCAGTAGACTCATCTTTGAAGGAGATCTCTTCGTCGACTTTGGGTTCAGCGGGGGTGAAGCTGAAGTTCGCGGTTGGGGGTTGGTTTTGCACCGCTCCTAGCGTAATCAGCCCGTTGATGATCTTATTGGGGATATTGCGGCCGTCGGGGTCGCGCAGCACATCGAGGGTGAGGCGCAGATCGGACTTATCGCCAGATTTGCCGATCGCTTGGAACTCTATCTTAATGACCGGCCCAGCTTTGGCGTAAGGAGCGCGCAGCTTCGTCACTAAAAACTTGACCTCGCCCGCGTTGTTATCGAGCTTGGACGCGAAGACCTCATAGTCTTGCTGGCCTTCGACTTTTGTAGCTTTCAGCACTTTGGGGTCAAATCGCAGCACCCCCTGGATGTCGGCGATACCAGCGTCGGGGCCTTCGCTGATGAGAATATTGACGAAGCTTGTGGAATTAGGGGCGATGGTCTTGCTCTCGACGCTGACTTCGGTGAGAGCCTGCTGGGCGTTGAGGGGGTTATTCGACGGGAGCGCAAGAGCGCAGCTCAGAGCGAGCGCGACAATGGCAAACTGTATTTTGGTTCTCATAAGCTGTCACGCTATTGTAGGATTTCTGTGGAAGAAGCTGCAAGGGCGGGTGTCCGCTGAGAAGGTCACGGCGGTCCCTTCCCCAATGGCCATGAGAGCCGGCTGCTGAAGCACCGGCTCAGCCAGGTGGAAGCCCGCTGAAGCCAGACTTCGTCTGGACTGTTCGCCTTCGCCGGCCAATGGCCGGCGAAGATGTATGGTCCAGGCGAAGCCTGGCGGATTTCATCCGCTGGCATCCTGGCGCGTCGCTCCTGCCAACCTCCCCTGGGCGATCACAAGATCACGACCGGCTGATAGTGCACCCCGTGGTGTCGGTCACGTTGATCAGATATGTCCCTTTGGTCTTGGGGTCGGTGACTGTCTGTGTCGTGGTGTTGCCTATGGTTTCAGGAATCGGGGTACGCAAGGGGAAGCCCTTGAATTCGATCGTGACGTTGCTCTGGCATGGTATCACTTCTTCCCGCCCTGCCGGGACATCCCCAGGGAAGATGCGAATCCTGATGTTATTAACAGTTCCGATAATTATAGTATCAAGCCCCGTTCCAGGTTCAACGATCGTATAGCCGGAGGTATTGATAGTATCATCTCCACTGCCACCTCTGATGGTCTGGGGATTATTACTACTGCCACCGCCTTGGTCGTTAATAATATCATGCCCGGCTCCACCATCAATGAAGTCTGTGCCAGTGCCGGTATTGATCGTATCATTACCACGTCCTCCGAGGACACGATTGTTCCCCGTCCCCGTAGTAGTTATTGAATCATCGCCAAGACCGCCATCAATGGAGTTATTACCACTACCAACTGTAATAGTGTCGTCCCCTAGGCCGCCATAGACAACGTTATTGCCTTTTCCTGCATTAATCGCGTCATTGCCGTCTTCCCCGTAGATCGTGTCATGTTCATCGCCGCTCGTGATGGTATCGCTTCCCGAACCTCCCCAAATGCGATCATTACCCCACTTAGTACCAATACTAGTACTAGCATCAATGGTATCATCGCCACTATCTCCGTAGATCGTGTCGTTGCCACTACCACCATAGATCGAGTCTTTGCCCCCTCCGCCCCGCATGACATCATTCCCACCTTGCTGAGCTTGAGGACAAGGAGAGGTGGAGGTGGAGGGGTTAATTATATCATCCCCATCATACCCATAGAAGATATCACTTCCCGATGTGCCACACAATCGGTCGCTTCCTGCTGTCCCCACAATCACTGCTGCCCACGCCATAAAGACTACAGCCCCGATCAGCACCATTGCCAAAGAGAGCCACAGCGCACGTCTCCGAAGAGTATTCATGGACAAGCCTCCTTCAGTAACTCGCCTTGAGAACTGAGCAGCCGATCGCTCATGGCCCTATTGTACGGGACAGAAGCACCCCCCGTCAGTGACGTGTGTCACCCCAGGGACACGATAGCACACGCAAGCCCTCTATGTCAAGCCATCACAGTGATCTCTATTACATTCGGGGACTGAATCACGGAACCCACAGAATGAGCCATAAAAGGCACGGAGTGAGCCGTCTTCCGTGCTCTCCGTGGGGGTTCCGTGCCTGCCGTGATGCAAGACCTCTTCAGAGCCGTTCGGGATTCAGCACTGTCAAGCCCTCTCTCTGAGCAGCTTCACAGAGCCACGCATCCGCACAGACAAACTGATCTAAGTGCCCGCGATCGCGCAACCACAGCGCCACAGCCAGTTGCATCGCGTCGAGCGTTCGCAAAGGGATCACTGTGCCATAGCGGACAAGCAAACGCATGGCTTCGCGCTCCTGGCTGGGCATGGCGCGTACCACGCGAAACTTACGGGAACGCACATCGGCAAAGAATCGCCGACGCCATTGATGAAAACTTAGGACGGGCAACCGTCCCTCGCGTACCTGACGAGCTACGGCTGAGTGCATCTCGATCAAGCTGAGGCGTGAGATCCAGATAGTATTGGCTGGATCGTCTATAAGAGCAATGACATGCGCACTGCCCAGCTCGTTATGGTAGTACTTGACGAGCGCGCTGGTATCAAGAAAGCACTGGGGCATCTCTTAGCATTCGTCGCGCTCCTGGCGGATCGCTGCCGCAAGCGATTCGGGGATAACCGCAAGAGCACAGCGGACTTCCTCAACCGAGATGGTATCATCGGCCTCGTGCTGGATATACTGCCCCAGCTCGCTCTGCCACAGCTCTTGATCTTCAAGATCTGCTAGCGGGCTGACCGGTGAGCGCTTCATAGAGATTCCTCTGTGTGAGAGTATAGCACGCGCTACGGTGCCCGGCAACTATCCCCTCGAATCACGGAGCTCACGGAAAGCGCCAGGGAAGGCACCAGACTTCGTCTGGACTGTACCTCTTCGCCGGCCGGAGGCTGGCGAAGAGGAACGTCAAGCGAAGCTTGCGCGTAGCGCGCGAAGCTTGTCTTTCGTGGGTTTTTCTGTGCCTGACGTGATGCAAAGCCCCTCACCCCCTTATCTCCCCTCTCCCTCGGAGGGGAGAGGGGCTGGGGGGGAGGGTGTAAACTTATCGCACGATGAGCTTTCGCACCTCGCTGCGCCAGATCGAGCCGTCTTGCCCGTAGAGCGTCACCACGTACAGATAGACGCCCTTGGCCAAGCGCTGCCCACGCGCGCCATGCCCTGTATACAGCAACTCACTCCCCACCGCAGTCGCCGTAGCTACTACGCGCCCCGCCAAGTCATAGACGCGCAATTCTATCTCGCGAGTCGGGTGGGGAGCTAAGATCTGAAGCGTCCCAGAACGGTCGAGGCGCGTTTCGATCAGCGGGCGCGGCAGCTCCTCGCGCTCAGGAGCAGGAGAGACGCCCTCCGAGGAACGATTCCGAGGCGGATCCGTGCGCACCTCTAAATTATCGAGCCACCACCCCATCGGCGGGGGCGCGGGGCTCCGCCGCGTGCCCCGGCTCTGTCGCACGAAAAACTCTAGATACATCTCCGAAACCCCGTTGGGAACGCGCAAGCGCCGATCCACTACCATCCATCCGCGCGTGGCGCTGCGCCGATAGACCAGACGCTTGAGATCGCCGTTGAAGCGCGCCCAGATCTCCGCCCGATCCCCTCGCTGCAACTTGATCAGCGTCGCAAACGTAATGCGAATATACTTCGTCCCTGGTGGGATGCTGATCGTGGGGGAGAACAGCGAGCCCCCAGTGCTATACTGACACTCACTTGTCCCGTGGTACCAGACGCTCCCGCTGGCCGGCGCGCCCGCCGCCGATTGACACGCCGTGACGCTCTGAAGCGTCCACGGGACGTTCACGATCCAGCCGTCCTCCGGCCCGTCAAACGCATCAGCGAAGAGCACAAGATTGTCAGTGTTTACAGCCCCTATACGAGCCCGCGCAGCAGCAGTAGATCCGTTGAGACCGATCTGCGTGAGCTCCACGCCGCTGGGGAAGCCGTTGCGAAAGTTACTGCTTGGGGTTGTATCTTTGGTAAAAGTCTGCTTGTTGGTCGCGCCGGGGAAGGGATCGCCAGCGTCGCCCTTGTTGCACTGGGGTTGGCCACGACACTTCAAGTTGTTCTGCCCATCGGCTTCGAGGAGATCAACCAAGCGGCGGCTCTCGTCGTCGTTGTCCACTTGGCTTTCGTCTATGTACCAGATGAGCAGGCCCTCTCCCGGCAAGGCCGCGTCATAGCCCATCTTCCGACGGTGCTCTAGCAAAAAGTACTCCCCCACGGCGGGGGAATCCCCCCAGTTCCACTCGATGCCGTTGGGATTGGCGAGCAGCTGCCAGGCGTCGGGGGCTTGCTCGACCGGCGCGAGCGCCAGCTGGCGCTCCCCCGCAAGTATCACTTGCGGGGTGAGCCAACCGAAAAACGCCTTCACCCAGACCGACGGATGCGCCGGGGTGTCGCCAGGGAGATCTGTCGTATTCCAGGCCCCGTGGGCCATCACGTCCCACTTCCCGATGCCATACGATGAGCCATCGCTGTCGTAGAGATCGGGGGCGCTGCGGCCCAGATCGTGCCCGAACTCGTGGACGATCACCCCGATCGTCGCCGGATGGCCGGGGGTATCGTCCGCTTGGCAATGCCACTCCCCAAGCTCGATATACCCGCCCCGGTGCAGAGGATCGCCAATCCTGACCCCGTCTACGGTGGGCACGGCGAGCAAGAAGCTCGTCTGGTGCCCCCAGAGACTGGGGCTGCAGCTTGTCTCCCCGCCATACGACGTATCGTACCCGGCCGCGACGATGAGAATATGCAGCTCATCCGTCGAGATGGCCCCGTCGGCATTCGCATCAAAGCTAGCAAAGTCCACAAACTCGTCAGCCGCGGTGAGCGCCGCCTCTGCCAAGCTCTCAGTGGCCGAGCCCAGATCGCCCCGCATATCGGGATGATCTTGCGGGAGCGTCAGCCAGCCCACGATGCCGTCATCGGGTGTCCCGTGGGATTCTGTGGCGGGCACGAGGACAAGCTGGCCATAAGAGACCTCACGATAGTACTCGGCGACGCTCTGGGTTTCGCCGAAGATCTTCTCCCTCCAGTCCTCTGGGGTAGTGCCGATGGGGTCTTGATTCTGAAAGGCGACCAAGATGACCAAGACGGGCTGGGAGCCCACGGCCGCCGAGCCCGCCGCGGCCCTCTGGCGTGGCGCGGAGCGTGCCCGCTGGCGCTCTTGGGCTTGGAGGCTGCGTCCCAGGGCTTGGAGGGCCTGGAGCGGAGGGCTATCGCGCCCCACGACGCGCCCCGTGGGCTCAAGCCGCCCGTCCCGCGGGCGGGCGTAGACCCACTGCCCCGTCAATCTATCTTTGGTGATGAGATGCCCCTGGAGCGTGCGCAGCCCGTTGGCCCACTCATCCCCGAAGGGGATGGCTGTAAAAGTCGTGCCGTCGGGCTGGCGCAGCGTGACTTCGCGAGGGTAGACGGGCGCGGCCACAGCGCTCAGCGATACAAACGACATCACTATCAAAATCGCTATCGCTTGTCTCATTGGAGAACCACTACTTTCTGAATCCATTGGCGTCGCGGAGCGCCATTGGCGTCGAGCGCTGTCACGACAACCAAGTACACACCGTTAGGGAGCCCAAGATGGTCCAGCATCAAACCCCGGTCAGCGTTAGATAAAGCACCCATGAGGCGCCCAGCGAGATCGAAAACTTGGAGCTGTGTCACAACTGTCGTCACCGGCGCAGAAGCTGTCGGCGGCAGTGGAATGCGGTCGCATGAACGGCGCGACAGGAGAGGTTGAACAAGGTTGCAGGCAAACCTCCAATTTCCTCTCATGCCGTCGCCTGCGGGATCAGCCAGCCCCAAGGAGTCATCCAAAAAGTTGGAGTCGCCGCAAACGACCACACTGCCACGGCCCGGGCGAGGCCTGTCTACCGCACAGACCGGCTCCCCGACCAAGCGCATAGGCTGATTCCCTCCGCACCTGTTGCCCCCCTGAATCCTCACCAAAGCTTTGGCAGTCCCAAAGACCTCCAGCGTTGCCGTTCGAGAAGGATCTAGTCCCCCGGCCTCTCCCACCCCACGCGTGAGAGGATGCTCCGCAATGTCCCTCAATGGCTCGCAGGTATCATTGTCCGAGTCTGCATTGGAGTTGTCCTTGAGTCGAACGCCGACGCCTAGATCAGCAAGCAGCAAGTTAATCGCCGTCTGGTCCTGGATGAATTCCTTGTGCTCTCCTAAAACTAAGAGATACCGGCCCCGCCTCAGCCACCTCCGGAGCGTGCTTGCTTGGTCTGGGCTGAAAGTCTCCTTGGGCACCAGAAGAATGATCACTCCATAGCTGTCCAGACTGTCCGGCCAGCTGGTTGCAGTATCTACGATTAACCCCAGCGTCTCATAGAAATTCTGTAGCTTGGTGTAATCAGCAGTGGGCTTCAAAGCCCCATGGCCAGCGTATAGCAAGACTTTCGGAGGCCGCCGCTGGAGCGCTCTATTTTGAGCCAGTGCCTCCATGTTGCTGGCGGATAAGAACGCCAAACCGATGCTCAGCACCCAGAACCATCTGAGATGAATAAGCCGCATCTTGCCCTTCCTAAAAAGGGCCACCAGGGCCCTGGACAGCCAGTTGAGGCTCAGCCGCCAGGGCCCTGGAGAGTTTACTTTTTATCGCAACACGACGAGCTTGCGCACCTGGCGCACGAGGGTGCGCCCGTCCGCGTCGAGCGACTCCACGACCGCTAGATAAACGCCGTTGGCCAGCTCGCGCTGCACCAAGTCGAGCGCCACCTGGGCGCCCGCGGCCCTCTGCTCTAGGAGCAATCGCCCGGCGAAGTCGTAGATCGCTACGCGCATGCCGGCGGCTCCCGCCTGGCCGGAGAGCACGGTGAGCAGTCGCGGGGCGCTGGCCGGGTCGAGGCCGATGGTCCCCTTACTGCCGCACTGCGACTTGAGGGCCGAGCGGCCGCGCTGGACGCGCAGCAAGCTGGAGCGCAGCCGGTTGTAGTCGGCGCGGGTGATCTTGCCGCAGGGGCGGGCCACGTCGGAGACCTGGAACTTCGAGTCAGCGGGGTCCGTCAGCCACGAGGCCCGGTTGCGCAGCGCGTTGAGCAGCTCGTCGAGATCGCTCTGCTCGAAGTTGCTGTTGCCGTTGACGTCGCCGAGCTTGGGAGCCCCGCCGCCGCCGCCGCCGCCACCGCCACCACCGCCACCGCCACCACC
>DAIPXV010000013.1:0-28764 GCA_036783095.1 Candidatus Bipolaricaulota bacterium | reverse complement strand
AAGCCAACATGCGCCAACTGATGGTCTTCGCGATCTATCAGCCCATTATTCACATGATGAGCGCGGTTGCCGTCGCCCTGATTATTTGGTACGGCGGGGGCGGGGTCATCCGGGGCGTCTTTACGCTGGGGAGCTTAGTTGCGTTCTTAAATTATGTGGAGATGCTCTTTGCGCCCATTCGAGACCTTGCTGAAAAATACAATATTTTGCAGGGCGCGATGGCTTCCGCCGAGAGAATCTTTCTGCTGCTCGACGAGAAGCCTGAGGATCGTGGGAAGGGGCGCGTCCTTCCACGTGTGCAGGGACGTATAGAATTTCGCGACGTCTGGTTCGCTTATGAAGACGAAGACTGGGTGTTGCGCGGGGTCTCGTTCAAAGTGGAGCCCGGCGAGCGCGTCGCTATCGTCGGGCCGACGGGCTCAGGCAAGACGACGATCATCAGTCTTTTAACGAGACTCTACGACATCCAGAAGGGGCAGATTCTCTTAGATGGCGTAGATATTCGCGAATTAGACGTACAATTCTTGCGCTCCCAGATGGCGGTCGTGTTGCAAGACGTCTTTCTCTTCTCCGGGGATGTGGTGGGCAACATCACCCTGCAGAGCGATAAGATTTCACGGGAGCGAGCTATCGAAGCGGCGCGGTTCGTGCAAGCGAGCTCGTTTATTGAGCAGCTTCCCAATAGCTATGACGCTGAGGTGAAAGAGCGCGGCGCGACGCTCTCGGTAGGGCAGCGTCAGCTCTTAGCGTTCGCCCGCGCGGTTGCGTTCGATCCCAAGATCTTGATCTTAGATGAAGCGACGGCGAACATTGATTCACAGACCGAGAGCCTCATTCAAGAGTCGCTGCAGAGGATCTTGCGCGGGCGCACTTCGATTACTATCGCGCACCGGCTCTCGACGATTCGCGAATCTGATAAAATTATTGTGTTGCACAAGGGCGTGGTGGTCGAGCAGGGCACGCATGAGGAGTTGCTCGCCCGCAAAGGGCTCTACTACGCGCTTTATACGCTCCAGTTTGCCGAGACAGAGGCCGTCGAGGCAGAGTAATCGCAGCTCTGCGCTCGCTTCTCGCTCGTTGGCTCGCTATAATAATAAAGAGCTCGTTGGCATAGGGAGTAGATGGTTTGTCTGAGAAGCGCTGGGTGCTGCCACTACGGATAGATACGCGGATCCGACATTACCATAAAACGGACAAGGGGAAGGTGATCGAGTTTTCAGTGCAGCTAGAGATCTTCGTCGAAGGGCGTTGGCAGGAAGTAATCCGCTATGATACTGCTCACGGATTTGCTCACATAGATCGCTTCAATATTCGAGGTCAACAGAGGTCAACAGAAGAAAGAATCTCTATTACTCACCTATGAAGAGGCTCTTACTAAAGCAGAGCGGGAGATCAAGAAGAACTGGCAGATCTATCGTGAACGATTTCTCCAGGGGGAATTCCCATGAAGCGTGTCCAGCGGTTGGCTGAAAAAGAGCAAGCTTATATCGAGAAGAATCTCGATCTGCTCTTCGAGTTTGAAAAATACGTGCTCGAACACCCTCGATTTGCGGAGCGCATCCCTGATAACGCGCTGATCGTCATGCAAATAGAGGGTGACGAAGGATTCAATCAATGGAGTCGCAAGCTCGCACGGGCGCAGGCAGAGAAAAATCAGCCTATAGTCTATATCATTGTGAAACAGCTGGCTGCCGTGCGCTCGCGGATTAGAAAACTCCAACTACAAACAGGCTCTATGAACGTCTAAGTACAATGAAGGAGGACTCATGCGCACAATACTCTCTGTTGTGTTAGGGGTCGCTCTCGGAAGCTTAGGGATGGCTCAGCCGTCGCCGCCGTACTCGTTTCAAGTTTATACAGATATAGCGTACTATGACGGACCCGATGCCCATCCCATCAAGCATCGGCTCGATCTGTTCGTCCCTGAAGGGCTGAAGGACGCGCCCGTGCTGATCTTTGTGCACGGGGGCGGCTGGACTTCAGGCGATAAGAATCTCTACTCGTTCATCGGGCGGGCGTTCGCCGAGCAGGGCTTTGTCACGGCTGTGATCAATTATCGTTTGAGCCCGCAGGTGCAGCATCCCGCTCATATCGAAGATGTCGCGCGGGCGTTCGTCTGGGTTTATAGAAATATCGCTCAGTACGGGGGCAACCCTGAAAAGATCTTCGTGATGGGGCATTCAGCGGGCGGACATCTCGTAGCCCTGCTGGCCCTCGACGAAAAATATCTAAAAGCCCAGGGACTGACGCTCGCCGCGATCAAGGGCGCGATCCCCATCAGCGGCATCTACGACGTGACGATTGAGCCGCCGGGGCCGTTTAACGTCTATCAGGTCGTCTTTGGGGCCGATCCGCAGCAGCGACGAGATGCTTCTCCCATCAACCACGTCGGCCCTAATAAGCCACCGTTTCTTATTATGTACGCTCAGTTTGACTTCCCCGGCTTCGATGCCCAAGCGCGACAGTTGCTCTCACTGCTGAGAGAATACGGGAACGAAGCCGCGCTCATTCAGATCCCAAACCGAGATCACGTGACGATCATTTTCAATATTGGGGAACCCAACGACCAAACAACCCAAGAGATTCTCAAATTTTTACGGAGCCGCTGAGCGCCAACTGCTCAAGTAAATCCCGACCAAGATCAAAGCGCCTCCGACGGCCTTGAGCGCTGTCACCGGCTCGCCGAGCAACAAATACGCGAGCACCGTCGAGCCCACGGGTTCTCCTAAAATGATCACGGCGACTGTGCTCGCCGATAAGTGCTTCAATGCCCAGTTGAAGCTCGTGTGCCCAATCAATTGCGGGCCGAGGGCTAACAACGCTAACCAGAGATACGTCTCTTGGGGAAAGCCCGCCAAGGGCTGCTTGAGCAGTAATGCCGTCGCGAGCAAGACAATCGCCGCTGCGCCATACACTAAAAAGATGTACGTCAAGAGGTCCGTATGCGCGCGCAGGCGCCGCCCCACTAGCAGATACGCTGAAGCCATCACTGCTCCTAAGAGCGCCAGCCCATCACCGAGAAGAACGTTGGGCCCGGCAAGAAAATCCCCGTAGCCGATCAATACCCCGCCCACGAGCGAGATCGCAATCCCTACGATTAAGCTTATTGTGACAGGCTCTTTGAGTAAAAAGTACGAGCCGAGCGCGACAAAGATGGGGTTCGTCGTCACTAAGACGACCGAGCTTGCGACGGACGTGAACTCCAGCGAGCTGATCCAAAAGATAAAGTGCAGTGCTAAGCAGACTCCACCAAGCAGTGCATAGCGCAGATCACTTCGGGAGAGGGCTTGAAGCTGTTGCCATCGCGTGCCCAGAGTTATGGGAGTCAGGATGAATGCTGCGAGGCCCACGCGATAGGCAGCGATGGAGATGGGTGGGGCCTCGGCCCAGCGAATCCAGATGGACGCAAAAGAAATGACTATCAGAGCGCAGCCCAACACCCCCCAGATCACAATCGGCGAGGATCGAATCGCGCTCACTGCTCTAAGATCGCGCGCACGCGCTCGACTAAGTGCGCTGGGTCGAAGGGTTTGACGATATAGTCGGTTGCTCGGGCACCCCGCTGCAGGTCGCGCTCTGAGGCCCGCGCCGTCAGCATCACGATGGGCAGATCGGGCGCATCGGCGCGCAGCTCCTCCAACACCGCAAAGCCGTCCTTGCCCGGTATCATCACGTCGAGCAGCACTAAATCAAACTGATTCTGACGCGCGCGCCGCAGCGCGGCTTCGCCGTCCTCAACCCACTCAACCGAAAAGCCCTCGCGCTCGAGTTTAAACTTCACCAGCCGCGCAATCTGCGGGTCGTCCTCAACTAGTAAGATGCGCTTCATCATAAGTTAGGACTTTGGCTTGCTCGACTCTAAAAACTGCACGATCTCCTCCACGATGCTCTGCGGCGCGAGCTTCTTGCTTAAAAATTTCTTTGCCCCTAAAATCTGCGCGGTGTGGGCCGTCTCCTCCGCGTGCGCCGAGCCGCTGAGGACGATCACCGGCACGCGATGGAGTGACCGGTTGCTGCGCATCTCCTGTAACACGTCGAGCCCAGAACGCTTGGGAAGGTTCTTATCTAAGATCACCAACTGATAGCGCTTGCTCCCAATCTTTCTCAGCGCGTCGTCGCCGTCGTGGGCCAGCTCAACAGTAAAGCCCTGGCGCTCCAAAAGTTTCTTCAGAAGCTGGGCGTAGTCGCGATCGTCGTCTACGACCAAGACGGGCTGGCCGTGGGGCTCCAGCAGCGATCGCACTGTCTCATAGAACTTGCGCTCGTCAATGGGCTTGGTGAGAAACGCTGACGCTCCCAGGCTCAGCCCTTGTTGACGATCTTGTACGATCGAGAGGAAGATCACGGGGATATGGGCCGTCTCGGGGTGTGCTTTGAGCTGTTGGATGAGCGCGAACCCGTCCAGATCAGGCATGAGCACGTCAAGGGTGATTAAGTCGGGCTTGAGCCGGACAGCTTGGTCGAAGCCCTCGCGCGCGGAGTACGCTGTCACGGCACGATAGCCCATCTTCTCGATGTATTTTGCGATCAAGCGAGCGATGGCCACTTCGTCCTCGATGACGAGCACCAAGGGGCGCTCCGGGCGGGCCAGCGCCGGCAGGCGCACGGTGAACGTGCTCCCCTGCCCCGCTTGGCTCGTCACAGTGATTGTGCCCCCGTGGCGCTCCACGATCGCCTTGGCGATGGAGAGCCCCAGCCCCGTGCCGCCCGCCTTGCGCACGTAGGGATTGTCGGATCTAAAGAATTTCTGAAAGAGCTTTTGCCGATCGCTCTCTGAAATGCCGATCCCCGTGTCGCGCACTTCTACGACGACGGTGTCATCTTCTTGATGCGCCTTCAGTTCGACCGTGCCGGCGGGAGTGTACTTGATCGCGTTGCTCAAGAGATTGAGGAAGACTTGGGCGAGGCGCTCGCGGTCTCCGCGCACCCGCAAGCCCGACGGAATTTCCTTGAAAAATTCCAAGCCCTTCTGCTCCGCGTTCACTTGGAGGGAGCGCGCGACGTTATCCAAGACTTCGGCCAAGTCAAGCTCAGCGAACTCGAACTCGATCTTGCCCGACTCCAGGCGCTCGATCTCTAGCAGATCGTTGATGAGCTCCGTGAGCCGAGTCGTGTTCTGGGAGGCGATCGTGAGAAACTCTTTCTGTTCCGGGGTGAGCGGGCCGACGTCCCCGGCGAGGACTAAGTCTACGTAGCCCTTGATAGACGTGAGCGGGGTGCGCAGCTCGTGCGAGACGGTGCTGATGAAATCTGACTTCAATCTTTCTACTTCTTTGCGCTCGGTGATGTCGCGCCCGATTCCCTGAATCCCCACGATCTGGCCGCCCTGCCAGATGGGGCGGGTGCTCAGCTCTAAAATAACTTCGCGGCCGTCCTTGCGCGTGATCGTCAGCTCGGTCTTATCGGGCTGCCCGCGCATATTTTTGAGAAACGCGCGGCGGGCCTTCTTGCGCTCCGGTCCAGAAGAGACCAAGAGCGTGTAGGACTGGCCGCGAACTTCTTCAAAAGAGTATCCAGTGATCTCCTCGGCTTTGCGGTTGAATGACAGAATGCGTCCGGTCCTATCGAGAATGTAAATCCCGTCGTTGGCGTTCTCGAAGAGGTCGCGATAGCGTGCTTCGGAGGCACGAAGTTGGTCTTCCATTTGCTTTTGTTCTGTGATGTCTACCAAGCTCCCGTCGTAATAGAGAACCGTGCCTTGGGGGTCGCGCACGGCGCGGGCGCGGTCTATGACCCAGATGGGCGCGCCATCGTAGCGCTTCAGTTGCGTGACAAAGTCTCTTACAACGCCCTTGGCGTCCATCTCGGCCTGCCAGCGCTGCCGCTCACTGGGATCGCAGAAGAGTGCCTGGGCTGGGGTCTCTAAGAGTTGTTCGCGGCTAGGGTAGCCGAACATCTGCACGAAGGCTTCGTTGGCATCTAAGATGCGTCCCTCAGGAGTGGAGCGGTAGAGCCCGATGGGCACGGACTCGAAGAGCGAGCGGTAGCGCTGCTCGCTGGCGCGCAGTTGGGTTTGGGTCTGGGCGCGGCTGAGGGCTACCCCAATAATATTAGCTGCTGCCTTGAGGGCATCTATCTCGGCTTCGCACCAGCGACGCTCGCTCACACATTCATCGAACCCGATGAATCCCCACCACACCCCGCCCGCGAAGATTGGGACGCAGAGAATAGATTTGATCTGTTGGGCTGCTAGAACTTCTTGCTCGCTTGGGGGGAAGTCGCGCACCAGGCCGACGACAGGTTTCCCTCGACTGAGGAGTTCCACCCACCGAGCGAAGCCGTTCGCAATATAATCAAAGTTCTGAAGGGCAGGGTTCTCTATCTGAGGGGAGATTCCCTCAGCGACCCACTCGAAGCGCTGGCTGGTCAGGAGCGCACCCGTCTCGCTGACGTGATTCTCAAAGATATAGACGCGGCTCACTTGCGCGGCTTGGCCGAGCTTTTGGAGGATTTCGGGAGCGCACTCTTTGCACGAAGGGTCTTCGAGGAGTCTTTGAGCGATCTCCGCGACCGCTTGCAAGATCTGCTCTTGTCGAAGCAGTGCCTGAGTGGCCTGGGTGCGTTCGATCGCCAGCGATACTATATGTGCTGTCTTCTCGATGAGCTGCAGCTCATAGGCGCTGGGAGAACGCACTTCGCGATAGTACATGGCGAACGTCCCCAGCACTTCCCCCTGCTGCGAGAGGATCGGGGTAGACCAACACGCCCGCAGCTCATATTTCTGGGCGAGATCGCGAAAGTCTGCCCACAAGGGATCAGAGAGCGTATCGCTGACGATGACGGGCTTTTTCAGATATGCTGCGGTGCCACAAGACCCTGCTGTCGGCCCGATCTGCAGCCCATCTATGGCTTGATTGTAGTCGTGCGGGAGGCTGGGGGCGGCGCCGTGGCGGAGTCTCTCGCCCTCTACGAGCAAGATCGAGCACAGCGTCCCGGGAGCCAGCTCCTCGACCGAGCGACATATAGTCTCTAAGATTGTGCTGAGCGAGGCACCGCGCGCAAGAAGCTCCAGGACCCGATTCTGGCTCGTTATGAGGAGTTCGTTTCTCTTGAGCTCGGTGATGTCTCGGCTGATCCCCAGGACTTCTTTCACTTGATCGCCTTCTTTGATAAAAGCGAGGTTGACGTGGAGCCAGCCGGGGGAGCCATCGGGGCGGCGGAAGGGCGCTTCTAACGGGGGCGGGGGCTCGCCGCGCAAGGCCGCCTGGCGAATCATCCAAGAGATGCGCTTGCGCTCCGGACGCGGCAATGATAATAATTCTGTCGAGCGTTTTCCGATGATCTCTTCAAGGCGAACTCCGTGGATCTGCAAGAATTTGGAGTTGGCGAATTTGATGCGCCCATCGAGGTCGCGCACGTAGATGCCGTCGCTGGCAGCTTCGAAGAGCGTCTCGAAGCGTCGGCGCTCGTGATCCGTCTTTTCTAACAAGATGGCAATGACTACAAAGAGCGGGATGAGCAAGAGGAGCCCGATATACAGCCAGGGTTCTTGGGCGAACTTTTGGGCAAGAAGGGCGCTCCAGTTCTGGGGGTTATCGAGATAGTCCAACGTCAGATAGAGGAGATTGAAAAGAATCCCCAAGCTACCAACGATCACGCTGCGCTGGCGTCTCCTCAACTCTCTCATGCGCGTCAAATATACTCCAAAAAGTGTTTTTCTAGCAAGAGCCGGCGTTCGCTAGCTTATACCCAAACCCGCGTACCGTCAGGATATATTTGGGGTTTTCTGGCTCTTCTTCGATCTTCTCCCGCAAGAGATAGATATATTTGGTCACGTCGCTTGAGGTGATGAAGGGCTTATTCTGCCAGACCTGGGCGATGATCTCTTGGTGGGAGAAGACGCGCCCCGGCTCCGACGCTAAGAGCTTTAAGAGCTCATACTCTTTGGGCGAGAGGGAGACGGCGCGGCCCTTCACTTTGACTTGCTTGATGGAATCGTCAATCTCCAGGTCGCCCACGCGGACGAGCGTGGGCCGAGTCGCGGGCCTATAGCGGCGCATCACGGCCACGATCCGCGCTTCGAGTTCAGCAAGATCGAAGGGCTTCGCAATATAATCATCGGCTCCGGAGAGCAACCCCTTGGCTTTATCCGTTGGGGCGTCTTTGCCGGTGAGCATGAGCACGGGCACTTGAGAAGACTCGCGGATCTTCTGGAGCACGGTCCAGCCGTCCATCCCCGGCAGGATCACGTCTAAGATCACCAAGTCGGGCTGCTCTCTCTTGAAGAGCTCCAGCGCTTCTGCCCCATTGGAGGCCGTCTGGATCTGGCGCCCTTTGGCTTCTAAAAAATATTTGAGCAGCCTGACAACGTCAGGGTCATCGTCCACCACGAGGATCTTCATTGGTGACCCACTCCAACACGCTCTATTGTAGCATGGAATGCGCTAAGCACCAAGTGCGGCTGCCCTCTGGGATGACCCAGGCGCCCCATCTCAGTAAAATACAAAACAAAGTTAGAAGGGGGAGACAAGCTATGGACCTAGGGCTTTCCGGCAAGGTCGGTGTCGTCGCCGCCGCGAGCAAGGGTCTGGGCAAAGCTGTCGCCATGAGATTCGCCCAAGAGGGCATGAGGGTCGCCATCTGCGCCCGCGATGAGAGCATTCTGAACGCTACAGCTCAAGAGATCGCGCGGCGCACCGGCGCTGAAGTCCTCCCCATCCGCGCCGACGTCACGCGCTACGATGAGATTAAGAATTTCGTCGCCGAGACGGTCAAGCGTTTCGGCGGGCTGGACGTGCTGGTCACCAACGCTGGAGGGCCGCCGCCGGGGAATTTTTTCGCGCTCAACGACACCCATTGGGAGCAAGCGTTCTATCTCACTCTCATGAGCGTGGTGCGCCTCTGTCGTGAAGCCATCCCCCATATGCAGAAGCGCGGCGGCGGACGAATTATCAATATCGCGTCTGTTTCAGTAAAGCAGCCCATTGAGAATTTAATACTCTCGAATTCGCTGCGCTTGGCGGTCGTGGGCTTGGCCAAGAGCTTAGCTAATGAGCTTGCCCCGATGAAGATCACCGTGAACACCGTCTGCCCCGGCCCGACCCAGACAGACCGTATGGAGCAACTGCTGCGGGCTTCGGGCAACGTCGAAGAAGCTCGACGCTTCTGGACCAAAGACATCCCCATGGGGCGGATGGGGCAACCCGAAGAGCTTGCCGATCTTGTTGCGTTCTTGGCTTCAGAGAACGCGCGCTATATCACCGGGACGGTCATCCAAGTTGACGGAGGCCTCGTCAAAAGCGCCCTATAGATCAATACTAACAAAAAACTTGACAAAATTAGTCCGATTTTTTATACTTACCCTGTGCTGTGCGACAGGAGGTACTCCTATGGGCTATGCACGCCCTGAGGTCTTAGTAGAGACAAGCTGGGTCGCAGAGCATCTGAACGACCCCAATGTACGTATCGTCGAGTCGGACGAAGACGTGTTGCTCTATGAGCACGGGCACATCCCCGGTGCTGTCAAGATAGACTGGTTCACAGAACTCCAGCATCCCACCAAGCGCGACTTCCTCACCAAAGAAGAGTTTGAGAGACTGATGAGCGAGAAGGGCATCTCTAACGATACTATCGTCGTTTTCTACGGCGACAAGCACAATTGGTACGCGGCGTACACGTTCTGGCTCTTTCGCTATTTCGGCCATGATGACAAAAAGCTCAAGATCATGAACGGCGGACGCAAGAAGTGGCTTGACGAAGGGCGCCCGCTCACCAAAGAAGTTCCGACCTTCCCTAAGACCACCTATCGCGCTCAGGAGCCCGATCCTTCCATTCGTGCTTTTCGCGACGAGGTCTTCGCGAGCTTAAATCGTTCAGATCGAGTCTTGATTGACGTGCGCTCTCCCAAGGAGTACACGGGCGAGCTCATTCACATGCCCGAATACCCCCAAGAGGGCGCACAGCGCGGCGGGCATATCCCTGGCGCTTTCAATATCCCCTGGGCTCAAGCCGTCCACCCCGACGACAGCACCTTCAAGCCCGCCGAAGAGCTCAGAAAACTCTACGAGAGTTATGGGATCACCCCTGAGAAAGAGATCATTGCGTACTGTCGCATCGGGGAGCGCAGCTCCCACACGTGGTTCGTGCTCACATATCTGTTGGGCTATCCCAAAGTCAAAAATTACGACGGCTCGTGGACGGAGTGGGGCAACTTGGTCAACGCGCCGATCAAGAAGGGGCCAGAGCCGTAGCCCTCACCCCCGGCTCCTCTCCCCTAGGAGGGAGAGGGGAGATGTAGGGGTGAGGGGAGTAGGATCACGAGAACGATGGATCGCCAAGCCCAGATCGAATTTTTATTAGATCACTACGAGAACCCGCGCAACCGGGGGAAGATAGAAGATCCTGACATCACCATGAGCTGGGGCAACCCCGGCTGTGGCGACGTCCTCACGCTCTATCTCAAGATAGACGAAGCCGAGCGCATTACAGAGATCTCTTTCGAGGGCGAGGGCTGCACCGTCAGCCAAGCCTCTGCGTCCATTCTTACTGAAAAGCTGAAGGGCCAACCGCTTGCGTATGCTGAGAGTCTCACCCCTGAGGATATTATGAGGTGGGTGGGACGAGAAGTGATGTTCACCCGTCCGCGCTGCGCCCTGCTCGCGCTTGATACCCTCAAGATCGCTCTCAGAGAGTACCGGCGCCATTTGCCAAAAAAATCGTTCTAAGCTATAGTATCAAGTCGGGGAGGTGGAAGGCATGATGCACGCCAAGACGCTCGCCGACTTGCTGACGGGGTTGCGGTTCTTCTGCGCGCTCTATCTCATTTGGTTAGGGCTACAGAAGAACAGTCTGGAAGTGGCCATGCTCACCCTGTGGCTCGCATGGGTGACCGATCTCATCGATGGGGCGATAGCGCGTCGCGATCCGCGCCAGATTCACACCTTCATGAGCGATCATGATCTGACGGCCGACATGACGCTCTCGTTTGGGTGTTGGGTCTATTTAGCGTTGCAGGGGTTCATCTCGCCTGCGGTCGCGCTCGGATATATCGCGCTTGTAGCGCTGTCACTGTGGTACTTCAAAGCGCTCCATCTGCGCTGGGCCGTGCAGGTGCCCCCGTACTTTGGGATGCTGTTAGTGGCCGTGACCCAAGTGCCTCAGTATGGGGCATTGCTGATCGGGTGGCTGCTCTTCGTCGTCGTTGTTATCTGGCCAAGGTTCTCCAAGAAAATTGTGCCGGAGTTTTTGGCGGGGATGCGCAACGTGTGGCGTACACGGCGCTATTAGGGTATGAGCGTTCTTGCGGGGAAGCGGATCGTCGCGGGCATCTGCGGCGGGATCGCGGCGTATAAAGCTGCTCACATTGTCAGCAAGCTCGCGCAAGCGGGCGCAGAAGTGCGTGTCCTCATGACCCGCGCGGCTCGTCAGTTTGTCACACCCATGACGTTTGAGACGCTCTCTCATCACACAGTGCTCACGGATCTATGGGAGGAGCCGTTGGCGCACGTCGAGCTAGCGTATTGGGCGGATCTCTTCGTGCTCATGCCTGCGACCTACGATATAGTGGGAAAGCTCGCCCATGGCATCGCCGATGATCTCCTCACGACCACCATAGCTGCGACTCGTGCTCCCATCTTGGTGATCCCAGCGATGGAGTCCCAGATGTACACCAACCCCATCTTCCAAGAGAACAAGAAGAAGCTCTTGGAGCTAGGCTATTGCTTTCTGGAGCCGGAGGTGGGGCACTTAGCGAGCGGGCGGGAGGGGATCGGGCGTTTCCCCTCTGAAGAGAAGATATTTCAAGCAATCGAAGAGATCTTTGCCGAAAGCGCGCTCTTGAAGGGGCGGCGGGTCTTGGTGACGGCAGGACCCACTCGCGAGATGCTCGACCCCATGCGCTGCATTACGAATAAGAGCTCGGGGAAGATGGGCTACGCGCTCGCGGAGCAAGCGCGCAATTTCGGAGCTGAGAAAGTCTGTTTGATTACCGGGCCGACGCAGCTTCTCCCGCCCGCTGGGGTCGAGTGCGTCAGGGTCGAGAGCGCCGCAGAGATGAAAGAAGCCGTGTTGGAGCGTTTTGCTCAATACGATCTGATTCTCATGGCGGCGGCAGTGGCCGATTGGCGCCCCAAGAAATCTTTTTCGCAGAAGCTCAAAAAATCCGGGGCGCGCGAGCTCACCATAGTTTTAGAAAAAACCCCGGATATTCTCTCCGAGCTGGGCAAGCGCAAGAAGAAAAATCAGATTTTGGTGGGCTTCGCTGCCGAGACCGAAAACATTGTAGAGCACGCGCGCGAGAAGCTCAAAGAAAAAAATTTGGACATAGTCGTCGCCAACGATATCACGGCACCGGGGGCAGGACCGGAGGTCGAGACGAATATCGTGACGCTGCTCTATCGCGACGGGAAGAGTGAAACGCTGCCGTGTCTTCCCAAGCATGAGGTCGCAAGAGAGATCCTACGCCGCGTTGTTCAGTTGATGCCCCTCACCCCTGGCCCCTCTCCCGTGGGTGAGCCAGGGGAGAGGGGTGCCCGCAGGGCGGGGTGAGGGCCCGCTGCAAGGCTTCGTTTAAAATTTCTTGGTGCGACTTCCCCGTCACATCGATCCAATGGACATCGGGCTCGCGCTTGAAATAAATGATCTGTCTCTTGGCGTACTCGCGGGTGTGCTTCTTGATGAGTCTGACGGCTTCGTCATAAGAGATTTTGCCGTCGAGATACTGAAAGAGCTCTTCGTACCCAATAGTTCTATAAGCGGGCATCTCCGGGGTGAGCTTGGCTTTCAAAGCTTTGGCCTCTTCTAAAAGCCCAGCTGCGAGCATCTGCTCGACTCTAGCGTTGATGCGCTCATAGAGAATCTCTCTGTTGAGGGTGAGCCCAATCTTTGTGAATGTATACGGGAACGGGACTTTCGACTCTTTGTGCCAGCGGGAGATGGGCAGCCCCGTGAGCTCGTACACTTCTAGCGCGCGCACGGTGCGGACTTTATCGTTGGGGTGAATGCGCTGCGCGGCTTCGGGGTCAATCTCTTCCAAACGCTTTCGGAGGTCCTCTTGAGGCTGAGCTTCGAGTCGCTGACGGATTTGGGGATCGGCCTTGGGGCCGGCGAAGAACGTCCCTGTCAGCGCCGAGATATAGAGCGTGCTCCCGCCCACGACGATGGGCAGCTTCCCTCGGGCGCGAATCTCTTCGAGAACTCTCAGCACGTCCTGGCGAAAGCGCATCACGTCGTAGTGCTCCGTGGGATCGAGAAAATCTATGAGATGATGCGGAACCCGTGCGCGCAGATGGAGGGGAGGCTTCGCTGTACCAATGGTGAGCTCTCTATAGATGGCGCGGGCGTCAGCCGAGATGATCTCGCCATCGAGCCGTTCGGCAAGAGCGACGGCCAGCTCGGACTTGCCTGTGGCCGTCGGCCCTAAGATCAACAGGGGCTGCTCACTCTTCACTGAGCAAGAGCTGCCGGAACTTTTGGAGTTCTTCTTTGCGCGTCGGGTGCTTGAGCTTCTCTAGCGCTTTGATCTCGATCTGGCGCACCCGCTCGCGGGTGATGTTGAAGACCCGAGCGACGTCCTTGAGCGTGCGCGGATGGCCGTCCTCTAAACCATAGCGCAACTTTAAAATCTCTTTCTCCCGGTCGGTCAGCTGATTGAGTGCCTTGTCGAGCTCTTCGACTAAGAACATCCGATAGGTCTCCTTGGTCGGCGAGGGCGCATCCTTGTCTTCGATGAAATCTCCAAGGGTATCTTCTTCGTCTTCGCCGATGGGGCGCTCTAGCGATGTTGTATACGGGGAGACGTTTTCGACTTGTTTGATCTTCTCTTGTGGGATGCCCAGTTCCGTCGAGAGCGCTTCCAAGTCTGGGGCCGACCCGTGTTCCTGAAGGTGCTCCTTCTTGAGGCGTTGCAACTCGCGCACCGTCTCGATCATGTGCACAGGAATGCGAATTGTCCGCGATTGATCGGCGATGGCGCGCGTGATCGCCTGGCGGATCCACCATGTCGCATACGTGCTGAATTTATAGCCCTTGGTATGATCGAACTTCTCCACCGCGCGCATCAGCCCTAGGTTGCCTTCTTGGATGAGATCTAAGAATGAGAGCCCACGGCCCATGTATCGTTTGGCGATAGAGACCACCAGGCGCAAATTGGCGACGATCAGCTGATCGCGAGCCCACTTCTCCCCGGCGACGACCCGGCTGGCCAGCTCGATCTCTTGCTCTCGGGAGAGCAAGCTGACCCGCCCAATCTCTTGGAGATACATCTTGACCGGATCGTGCTCGGCCTCCCCTTCAAGAACCTCGCCCTCTTCCTCGAGTTCTTCGTCGACCTCCTCCTCGAGCTGCTCCTCGAGCTCCTCTTCGGTGAGCTCGGGGATGTCGTAGATAGTTGCATCGTCCGGCATGCCGTTGGGCCCGAAGTCCTGCTCCAACCCTCTGGTGCTCACACTACCTCCTTCCCCCGTGGAGAAGTTGCACGAGCTCCTCTTGGAGCTGCCATACCCGCGCGCGATCCCCGGCTTGCTCGGCTGCTCGCACCTCCTCGCGCAACCGCGCCAACCGCTTCTCAACTTGCGCCCGGCGCATCCGCGCCAGGGCATCTTTGAGAACCTTCGCTCGATCGCTCTCGCGCCATGGTGGCGGGCTGAGCAACAACCGCCGCACCATGGCTTGGTCCTCCACCGACAACCGGTCGAGCAACTGCGTGACCGTCCATGGGTCGCTCAACTCCCACAGCGCCCGAGCGATCTCAGGATACCGCGTAAAGTCCCGAATGTCCAGTTCCTGGCGCACCTGGCCTAAGGGGAGATCCCCTTGGAGCACCAAGTAGAGCACATGCTCTTCCGGTCCCCACGCAGATTCCCCCGTATCAGGCGTCGCCATTATACCCGCTCGTTTGCCGACTTTCACGGCCCGTGCGACCTCTTCTTCCGGTAAGTTGAGCACCCGTCCGAGTTCCCGGATGATCTCATAACGTAGGGCTCCGCTGGCCAGCGTGGGCAAGAATTCCCTCACATTCTGTAAGATCTTTTCTCTGCCTGCTACTGTAGTCGGCGGGTGATCCTCTAAGAGACTCTGCAAATAGAACTGATGGAATGGGATGGCTTGCTGAAGAAGCCGGACCACCGCTTCGCGCCCATAGGCGCGCACGAAGCTATCGGGGTCGTGCTCTGGGGGCAGCAGAGCGACCGCGACGTCGAGCCCCGCGTTGCGCAAGTTGGCCATGCCTCGCAAAGTTGCGGCCCGTCCTGCGGCATCTCGGTCGTAGGCCAAGATCACGCGCGTGGCATAGCGCTTCACTAGCTGGGCTTGAACTTGGGTGAGCGCCGTCCCCATCCCCGCGACGACGTTCTCGATCCCCGCTTGATGTGCGCTCATCACATCAGTGTAGCCCTCGACGATGATGAGCGTCTCCGAGGCAGCGGCGGCCCCGCGCGCGAAGTTCAACCCATAGAGCACCGAGCCCTTCTCAAAGAGCGGCGTGTTCGAGATATTGAGATATTTGGGCTCTTCGTCGCTGAGGGTTCGTCCGGCAAAGCCGATGATCTCGCCCCCAGGGGACCAGATAGGGAAGATGAGCCGATCTCGGAAGCGATCGTAGAGTGAGCCATCTTTGCTTCGCAGTGCCAAGCCCAGCGTCTCTAGTGCTGCAGCGTGCTCAGGGAATTTCTTGACGAGATCGTCCCAGCGGGGCAGAGCGTAGCCCAATCTAAATTTTTCTGTGATCTCTTTAGAAAAGCCGCGCTGCCTCAGGTACTCGCGCGCCTTCTGGCCGGCGGGACTGACGAGATTAGTCTGAAAATACAAACAAACGCGCTCGCTGAGCTCTTTGAGCTTTTGCAGTGGCGAGGCCCGCTCGCGCCGGATGGGAACACCCGTTTGTGCGGCTAGTCGCGCCAAGGCTTCAGCAAAGTCAATGCGCTCGATCTTCATCAAGAACTGAAAGAGATCGCCGCCCTCGTTGCAGCCAAAGCAGTGAAAGAGCTTTTTGTCGGGGTTGACGGTGAAGCTAGGCGTCTTGTCTTGGTGGAACGGGCACGAGCCGATATAGTTCTTCCCAGCTTTTTTGAGGGTGACATAGCGCGAGACGATCTCCAGCATATCCGCGCGCTCACGGATGAGCTCGATCTCATCGCGGCTGGCCATCACAACCCTCCTACGAGGCTCTCGAGATCTTGCAAGAACGGGTTCGTCCAGCGTTCGACGGAGAGTTTTGTCACTGGGCCGTGTCCGGAGTAGATCGTGTAATCCCCAGGGAGTGCTAAGATTCTCTTGAGCGAGCGGACCATCTGCTGTGGATCGCTGCCGGGAAAATCTGTGCGGCCAATGCTCCCAGCAAAGAGCAAATCTCCCGTGAAGAGAATCTTTTCGCTTTCGATCTTGAAGACGACGCTCCCCGGCGAGTGCCCCGGCGTGTGCAAGACTTCAAAGAGCACCCCATTGAGCATCAGGGTTTGACCATCGTAAAGATACCCGTCGGGCTCGACCCTCTCAGCCATAAAGTAATCGAATATGGGGCGATCATCGGGATGGAAGAGCAATTTGGCGCCGAGGCGCCGGCGCAGGAACTCGTCCCCCCCAATGTGATCTGGATGGCAGTGCGTGTTCAGAATATAGAGAATCTTCGTATCTCCGATCAACTCTAACAGCTCAGGGCTCTCCTCGCCGGGGTCAATAACTATCCCGACGTCGCCGACGGTGACGACGTAACAGTTCGACTGATATTCACTGAGCACGATGTTTTGGATCTTCATATATTTTTTCGGGTGGCTCGCGCCACCGTGAGCCCGTAGAGCTGGGTTATCCCACTCTCCTTTAGGGTTCGTGCGCACTCATTGAGCGTTGCCCCAGTCGTATAGACGTCGTCTACTATGAGAATACTAGCGCATGGGATAAATTTTGCAAGTCGGAAGGCCCCCTGGACGTTCTGCCGACGCGCATCATGTGAGAGGCTCGCTTGAGGTTTGGTCTCTTTGATTTTCTCTAGGGCGCGCACGACGGGAATCCCCCAGAGCTTGCCCAGCTCGTGCGCTAAGAGCTCGGCTTGATTGAATCCGCGTTCGCGCTCAGCTTTGGGGCGCATGGGGACAAACGTGATCTGCTCAATCTGTGGGCGCAGCAACCGTCCGGCTTCGTCGAGATATTTCGCTAACAGTGGGGCGAGCGCGCGCTCGCCACTGTACTTAAAAATTTTTATGAGCGCGCTCAGCACGTGGTCGGGGTCTTCGCGCTCTTCGTACCAGCCGAATGAGCGTATCTGCTCGAAGACGCGCTCGCTCTCCGTGGCGCACCACGGGCAGAGATCGAGCACCTCAGGCAAGGGGAGGCCACAGTGACAGACGTGACTCTGATCTATGCGCTCGATCTTGCTCTCACAATCTGAGCAGAGAAAGGCGCGCTCGCCCTCTTGGAAGGGAGCAGCACAAACAGCGCAATGCGGCGGATAGAAGAGATCGAGCACAGCGCAGAAAACTCTCTCCCAGCGCGCGCTCATAGGACCTCCTAGAAGAGCGAGCCGCGTACCGCATAGACCCCCAAGAGAACGAAGAGTAGACTGACAAGATACGCCAAGAGATGGGCATAGTGCTTGCGACGGTTTTCTTTCACACGTCGGGCGAAGACCGTCCCCAGATGGACGCTCACAGCTGCGATGAGCATCAGTGCGGGGTGCCACAAACTTGGGCGCACTTCGGGTTCTAAGAGAAAGAAGATAATTACGCCCAAGAGAATCTGCAGGTCCATCAGTCCGATCGAGATACCTCCCCAGACGCGATCAAACTTCGCATACGATGGCGAGCCGAGCCAGCCCCACGCCGCCCGCCCAATCCCTAGAAGAAGCAACGCGAGCACGACCCAGCGCACCCCCGAATGCGCTTTGATGAGAATCTCGATCATAGATATTTGACGAGATCGGCGAGTCGCGCCGAGTAGCCCCACTCGTTGTCGTAGAACGCCACGACCTTGACTAAGCTCTTCTCGATAACTTTCGTTGAGCTGAGGTCAACGATTGCTGAGTGCGGGTCACCAATGCAGTCACTCGACACGAGTGGCCATTGGGAGACCGCCAAGATATGCTTCATCGGGCCGTTAGCATAGCGGGTGAACGTCTCGTTGAGCTGCTCGACCGTGACAGCTTTTTCGAGTTCGGCGACCAAGTCAGTCACAGAGCCGGTCGCAACAGGAACTCTGAAGGCCATGCCGTCGAGTTTTCCGTTGAGTTCTGGAATGACGAGGCCGATGGCACTGGCCGCTCCCGTCGTCGTCGGGATGATATTGATCGCCGCGGCGCGGCCCTCGACCATATCTTTGTTGCTGCCGTCTACTAAGTTTTGGCTTCCGGTGTAGGCGTGCACCGTCGTCATCAAGCCCTTCTTGATCCCAAATTCTTTGTGCAGAATGTAGGCGATCGGGGCGAGACAGTTCGTCGTGCACGAAGCTGCCGAAACGATAGGGTGCTTCGCTCTATCGTAGATCTTCTCGTTGACCCCCCAGACGATCGTGGGAATGTCGCCCTTGGCCGGGGCAGTGATCAAAACTTTCTTTGCGCCGGCTTGCAGGTGCTTGCTCGCTTTTTGAACATCACGAAAGACGCCAGTGGCCTCGACGACGACATCTACTTTGAGTTCTCCCCAGGGGAGCTTCGCGGGATCTTCGATTTGAAAGAGCTGAATCTTCTTGCCGTTGACGACGATGAAGTCTTCACCAAAGCTCACCTCGCCGTCGAAGCGCCCGTAGACGGAATCGTACTTACAGAGATATGCGGCTTGCTCTGGGGTCTGTGATCGCACATTGATTGCCACGATTTCGATCTGGGGGTCTTTGTGAACGATGCGAAAGAACGTGCGCGCAGTGCGCCCGAAGCCGTTTAACGCGACACGAATCATACGAGCCTCCTTATATTTTTTAGATAAGCTTGAGCTCTTTGAGCACGTCGAGCACACGGGGCAGGGGCCGCTGCCACAGCCACCCTACCTTCAGCCAAAATCCGGGAATCACATTAGAGCGATAGATGCCCTGATCATCGGGGGAGATCAATTCGTATCTGTGCTGTTTGTTGAGACGATAGAACTCGGCGTGCTGGCGCTCAGGATCAATGAGCCAGTATTCACGAACGCCAGCGGCTTCGTACTCATAATACTTTTCGCCGCGGTCGCGCGGGCCGCTCTCCGGCGAGACGATCTCGATCACGACGTCCGCTGGGCCGTCTAAATATGTCTCTCTCAGTCTATCTACATGCTCTTTGGCCACGAAGAGCACGTCCGGCTCCCGCCCACGCTGCAGCTCAGTTAAGCGCATCTGAAAAGGAGCATCAATCACTTCTCCCAGGTCGTGTTGCTCCACATAAGTCTGTAATATTGTGACAAGCAATCTCTTGATCTCTTGATGCGGTAACGACGCTGGTGAAACCATGACTACCTCCCCGTCCACCCATTCCGCCCAGGTGTCTTCATCGCACCACGCTAAGAACTCCTCATAAGTCATCTTCTTCGTGGGCGCTTCGGTGTGAGCCATAAGTCACCCCTTCGTGACCATCTTCAGGAAGTACTCGTGCACCCTGGAATCGCCTGTCAGTTCCGGGTGGAAACTACTCGCCAAGAGATTTTTTTGCCTCACCAGCACTGGGGCGCCATCGTGCTCCGCTAAGATCTCGACACCCGGCCCCACCCGCACGACCTTAGGGGCCCGAATGAAGATCGCATGAAATTTCCCAATATCTTTAATGTGTATATCAGCTTCAAAGCTGTCCAACTGCCGTCCGTAGGCGTTGCGCTTCACGGCGATATCCATCAACGCGAGACGATTCCCCGGGTAAGAGTCGTTCAGCTCGCGCGCGAGCAGGATCATCCCCGCGCACGTGCCATAGATGGGAAAGCCCTGCTCGCCGCGCTCGCGCAAGGCCGAGAGCATCCCCATCTTCTCTAAGAGATATGCTATAGTTGTGCTCTCGCCGCCAGGAATGATCAAGCCGTCGATCTCATCGAGCTGCGCCCTGGTGCGCACGTCACGGACATCCACGCCGAGCGAGCGCAATACTGCAAGATGCTCGCGAAAGTCGCCTTGTAGCCCAAGCACCCCAATGCGCATAGCTGTCAGTTCCCGCGCACTTGCAAGAGCTCGCGTTCCGACAATTGCGCCGCACTGATGCTGCGCATCGGCTCCCCGAGGTCCTCGGAGATCTCCGCTAGAACTTTGGGATCGTTATAGTACGTCGTAGCAAGGACGATAGCCCGCGCGCGCTTCTCGGGATTTTCGGACTTGAAGATCCCCGAACCTACAAAGATGCCATCGCAGCCCAGCTGCATCATCAAGGCTGCATCCGCGGGCGTGGCGATCCCACCGGCAGCGAAGTTCACCACAGGGAGCTTGCCCAGCTCTTTGATCAATCTCAATACTTCGACGGGCGCACCCCACTCCTTGCCCAGTGAGACCAGCTCTTCGTCGGAAGCTTGGCGCACGATGCGAATCTGTTTGTTCATCAAGCGCATGTGTCGGACAGCTTCGATGACGTCGCCGGTACCGGCTTCGCCCTTCGTTCGGATCATTGCCGCGCCTTCAGCGATTCTGCGACACGCTTCAGGGAGATCACGCGCCCCACAGACGAACGGCACTTTGAATTGCCACTTGTCAATATGATTTTCGGGGTCGGCGGGCGTGAGCACTTCTGACTCGTCAATGTAGTCTACGCCCAGAGCCTCGAGAATCTGAGCTTCGACGAAGTGGCCGATTCTGCACTTGGCCATGACAGGGATCGTGACCGCGTCCATAATCTCTTTGATCTTCTTGGGGTCGGCCATGCGGGCCACGCCCCCGGCGGCACGAATATCTGCGGGCACGCGCTCCAACGCCATCACCGCGACCGCACCGGCCTTCTCCGCGATCTTCGCTTGCTCGGCGTTGACCACGTCCATGATCACGCCGCCCTTGAGCATCTCAGCGAGCCCAGATTTCACTTTGAATGTCCCAGTCAGTCGTTCCATCATTCATCCCCCCTTACTCATCAATTATACCCTTTTTGTGCGACGGCGGCGACGCAACACCGTCGCTTCCATTGTGGGCTGATATGCGGCAATGAGCAAAATCTGATCTTGTGCGGCTTCCATCGCTGAGAGATCAATAAAATATCCAAACAGCAAGGGCAGGGGCTCGGCAGGCAACTGCGGGCGCACTGCCTGAAGTACCTGCTGGAAGTGGTGCACCTCGCGGGCGTAGATACGCGATTTCACCTCGCCGAGCACGACTATCCGACGCCTCCCGCGCCGACCTTCGGCATACAGCTCGACATCGAATCGTTGCCCATCCACAGGGAAGATGCGCCGTTCTAATCGCTCTACTGTGACCCCATAGCGTTGTTTCAGATACCCCGGCAGCACGACGCGCGCGATGTCTTCCAGCCCGTAGCCGACATTATCGCTGAGGGCGCCGACTTGGGTTGCCAGCTGCTGGAGCGCCTGCTCGGTGCGCGCCTGGGCTGCAGCCAGCTGCTCCACGGCTGCTTCAAGGCGATCTAAGCGTTCCTCGGTGCGTACTTGGGCCTCAGCCAAGCGCTCCACAGCTGCTTCAAGGCGATCTAAGCGCTCCTCGGTGCGTACTTGGGCCTCAGCCAAGCGCTCCACAGCCGCTTCGAGGCGATCTAAACGCTCTTCAGAGCGGGCTTGGGCTTCAGCTAAGCGCTGCATCACCCCTTCGAGTTGCTCTATGCGTTGCTCGGTACGGGCTTGAGCTTGGGCTAACTCGTCCAAGCGTTGCTCGGTACGAGCCTGTGCTTGGGCTAGCTCCTCTAGGCGCTGCTCGGTACGCGCTTGGGCTTGTGCCAGTTCTTCGAGGCGTTGCTCTGTGCGCGCCTGCGCTTGAGCTAGTTGGGCTACTGTTTGGGTGAGCCGATCAAAGTCCTCACGGGTGACCCGAATCTCTTTAACTCGGTCATCTACTATAGTGACAATAGCTCGATAGAGCTCCGGCGTGATCCCTTGAGCTTCTGCCATAGTGTAATCTCATTATAGTTTTGGGGTTGCGCACCCGCAACCGACTCGCTACAGTTGCAGTATGAGCCTGCAAGAGAAACTGGCGACTTTGAGAGCCTTGATACGTAGCTATGGCAGTGCTATTGTCGCGTTCTCTGGGGGAGTAGACAGCTCGGTAGTCTTAGTGATCGCTAAGCAGGAGCTGGGGGATCGCGTCCTCGCGGTGACGGCGCACTCGCCCGTCTACGCCCAGCGCGAGCTCGAAGCCGCCCAGAAGCTCGCGCAGCAGCTTAGCGTCCCTCACGAGATCATCTTCACGCGCGAGCTGGACGACCCGCGCTATGTGAATAATCCTCCCACGCGCTGTTTTCACTGTAAGCAAGAGCTTTTTAGCAAGCTCACAGAGTTAGCTCATGCGCGCGGCTTTGCCTATGTGCTCGACGGCACCAACGCCTCTGATACTCAAGACTTTCGCCCAGGGATGCGTGCTCTCAAAGAGTATAACATTTGCAGTCCATTGCTGGAAGTCGGCCTGACCAAGCCGGAAATTCGCGAGATCGCGCGGATGCTTGGGCTCCCTATTGCTGAGAAGCCTGCGATGGCGTGCTTAGCCTCGCGCCTGCCCTACGGCAGCACGATCACCCCTGAAAAGCTCAGGCAGATCGAGCACGCCGAAGAGTTTCTCTTCGGGTTAGGGCTGAGCCAAGTGCGCGTGCGCCACCATGAGCACATGGCGCGCATCGAAGTGCCTCCAGAAGAGATTCTCAAAGTTCTAGCGCATCGCGACGCTGTGGCTGCTCATCTGAAGAGGCTCGGATTTCGCTATGTGACGCTCGATCTTGCGGGCTATCGCAGCGGCAGTATGAACGAAGTTTTCAAAGACTACAGCCCTGTGCCCTCGGACCCTTTCGCTCGTCCTGACATTGAGCGCGAAGGACGCTGTGGGGTTGCTGAAGCCGTCTTTTGCCCAGGGAAAACTCCCAAGCAGATCGCAGCTATCATGAGCGAGCTGCGCAAGAAGACTGAGCCCGTCTTAGCAACGCGTGCCACCCCCGAGCAAGCCCGCGCCGTGCAAGAGCTGCTCCCTGAAGTAATCTATCATGAGCAAGCCCGGCTGCTGACCCTAGGGGCTCCCAAGGCTCCACAAGGTGGCACCGTGCTCGTCGTCACCGCCGGAACTTCGGATATCCCCGTTGCTGAGGAAGCTACCGTGACGGCGCAGTATCTTGGGAACCCGACAGAGCGACTCTATGACGTAGGGGTTGCGGGGATACACAGAGTTCTGGCGCATCGGGAGCGTCTGAACGCCGCGCGCGTGCTGATCGTAGTAGCGGGGATGGACGGGGTGCTGCCCAGCGTCGTCGCTGGGCTTGTGGATAAACCCATCATTGCTGTGCCTACAAGCGTGGGGTACGGGGCGAGCTTTGGCGGGCTTTCGGCGTTGCTGACGATGCTCAACAGTTGCGCGCCAGGGGTGGCTGTGGTCAATATAGATAATGGCTTTGGTGCGGCAGTGCTTGCGACGAAGATCAATACTATACAAGGAGGTTGAGAGCCTATGATCAAGCTTACCGAAAGAATCATCATTGACCCAGAGGTTTGCTTTGGAAAGCCGGTCATTGAAGGAACGCGCATCCCTGTCCACATGGTCCTAGAGCTCTTGGGCGAAGGACTCAGCCCCAAGGAGATTATCGAGAAGTGTTATTCTCAACTGACAGAGGAGGACATTCTGGCTTGCGTCCGGTATGCCAACTCCCTTGTGAAGAACGAAGAGATCTATGCCGCTTAAGATCCTCGCTGATGAGTGCACTTTTGATATCACCGTTGAGTTTCTTCGGCGTCATGGCTACCCCGTTATCACAGTCAAGGAGTGGGGTCTTGCTGGAGCAAAGGATTCAGGTAGTGTTTGCGAAAGCTCAGGAGCTTGGAGCAGTATTGCTTACGCGGGACCAAGAGTTCGGAGACATTCGACGTTTCCCTCCCAACTCCCATCTTGGAGTTATTGTGTTGAAGATGAAATATCAAGAGGCAGCCAGCGTGCATTCTGTACTACAAAAGCTTCTACTTTAAATAGTGTCAGAGAATCAATTGAGCGGTACACTATTTGTTGTAGATAAGAACAAATGGCGCAAGCGGCGAGGTTCGTAACCATGAAGCTCGCATATCTAGATTGTTTTTCAGGCATCGCCGGAGATATGTTCCTCGCGGCGCTCATAGACGCCCAGCTCATTACCGCTCAGTTCTTAAGCGAAAAACTCTCGCGGCTGGGCCTAGGCCCAATCTCGGTGCGCGCCGAACAGGTAATGCGCCAGGGCATCGCTGCCACTCATCTGCGCTTTGAGTCAGATTCCGACTCTCACTCGCACCGGCGCTGGTCCGAGATTCGCACACTCATTGAGCAAAGCTCATTAACGCCCGCCGAGAAAGCACGAGCCATCGCGATCTTCACTCATCTTGCTCAAGCCGAGGCGAAGATTCATAGCATTGCTATAGATGATGTGCACTTCCACGAGCTGGGCGCCCTCGATTCGATATGCGACATCGTCGGGGCTGCCGTCGCGATAGAGTCGTTACAGATTGACCGTTGGTATATTTCTAAGATCAATCTTGGGTCTGGCACGGTCGAGACGGCACACGGCAGGCTCCCCGTGCCCGCGCCGGCGACGCTTGAGCTTCTCAGAGATTTTCCGGTCTATTCGTCGGGGATCGAGACAGAATTGACCACGCCCACCGGCGCGGCCCTTCTGAAATATCTTTCTCCAGAGTTTACTATGCCCTCAGCGCGCTGGCATCAGATCGGCTACGGCGCGGGCACGAAAGACCTTCCGCAGCCCAATGTGCTGAGAGTTCTCGTCGGTGAGAGCGTCACAGATTTCGACCAAGACGAGACCGTCGTCATCGAGACAGAAATTGACGATATGAACCCGGAGCTCTTCCCGTATGTGCAGCAGAAGCTCTTTGATCACGGGGCCAAGAGCGTCAGCGCCCACAATATTCTGATGAAGAAGGGGCGTCCTGGGCTGCTCGTGCGCGTGCTCTGCGATCATCTCTTAGTAGACAAGCTCTGCGAGATACTCTTTCGCGAGACGACGACGCTGGGGGCGATCTATTATCCGGTGCAGCGCAAGAAGCTCGCTCGAAAAGTTATAGAAGTCCAAACGCCGTATGGGAGAGTTCGGGTGAAGCTTGGGCTTGTGGGCTCTGAGATTATCAATATTGCACCGGAGTACGAGGACTGCAAGAGACTCGCGGAAGAGCAAGGTGTCGCGTTAAAAGAGATCTACCGTGCGGCGACGGAGGCCGCACGTCGCTCATCATGAGCATCCTCCCCATCCTCAAGGGACAGCTGTCCTTGGGAGGCTCTCTTTCTTGTGGCACAATAGCGCCAAGCCATTGTGCTGGCATGCCATCACAATCTGAACGAGGTGAGAGGATGCGCAAGATCGCGATTATCAATCAAAAAGGGGGCACGGCCAAGACCACAACCGCCGTCAATCTCGCGGCCGCCTTGGCCCTCTACAATCAGAGAGTTCTCTTAATTGATATGGATCCTCAAGGCAACGTGGCTACGTGGTTCGACGTCGTCCCACAGAAGTCGCTCTATCATCTGCTTGTCGATGAGATGACCACACCCTATGAGTGTATTCTCTCGGTGCGCGAGCATATAGATATTCTCCCAAGCACGAAGACTGCTGCTCAAGCCGAATTGATTTTGACAGGGCTTCCAGGGCGCGAGCGCGTCCTCAGCCGCAAGCTCGCCAAGCTCTCTGGCTATGATTTTGTGCTTTTAGATTGCCCGCCCAGCTTGAATCTCTTGAATCAGAACGCCATCGTCTACGCCGACGAAGCGTTCATCCCCGTGAGCATGGACTATTTAGCCCTCGTGGGCGTCAAGCAGATCTTAGAGAATCTCAAGATGGTCCGCGACATTTTGGAGCACCCCATAGAAGTTTCGCTGGTCATCCCTACGTTCTACGACGGGCGCAACCGCAAGAGCCGTGAGGTCTTAGAGAGATTAGAACTGCACTTTGACGCCAAAGTCACCGAGCCCATCCGCGCCAATGTGAGACTCGCTGAAGCTGCCAGCCATCATCAGACGATCTTCGAGTACGATCCCACTTCCTACGGCGCTCAAGATTACAAGAGATTAGCTGAGCGTGTGCTTGAGGGAACTCCAAGCTCTAATGGCCATCACGCTCAGGAAGCGCAGGTGATCGCCCGATGAAGCCGCGTCGCTCTATCGCACATGATCCGCTTGCCGAAAGCGAAATCATGAAGGATTTTTATAAGCCCACGTCCAAAGATTCTGAAGGGGCCGCGCCAGGGCTGGTGAAAGCGACGTTCTACCTGGCCCCCGACGATATCATCGCCCTGGAGGAGCTTCAGTTACAAATCCGCAAGCGCACCGGGCGCAAAGCTAATAAATCAGAGCTCATGCGCGAGGCCATCGCGCTGCTGGTGAAGGAGTATTCCACGTGATATGATGGGCATGGGAGATGTTCTATGCTCACCCTGCCCGACATCGAAAAGATCACGCTGGAGCTTGTCGCTCAGATTCCTCAGGGCAAAGTCGCGACGTTTCGCGAGATCGCTATCGCCTTGGGGGACCCCATCGCCGCGCGCGCCGTGGGCTCGATCCTCGCGCAACACAAAAGAGACTGCCCCAGCCATCGCGTCGTGAGCTTCGATGGCACAGTCACCCCCGAGCAAGAGAAGCTCCTCCACGCTGAGGGCGTCCCCGTCAAGGGCGGCCGCGTGCTCTCACTGACAAAATTTCTCTTTCGCGATTTTCGCAGCGAAAAACCCCTCAAAAAACTCCAAGAGATCCAAAACGCCATCCGAGCGCAGATGCGCCTCGTCCCTGATAGATCTGACTATCGCACCGTGGGCGGGGTGGATCTCTCGTACGTGGGAGCCCAAGGGGTCGCAGCGTATGTGCGCTTGGCGCTGCCCAGTGTCACTCTCATAGATACGCACACGCTCGCGCAAGAGGTGCGCTTCCCCTACATCCCTAGCTATTTGGCATTCCGCGAGCTGCCGGTGATGCTCGCCTTACTCCAAAAGCTTAAAGAACAGAACGCTCTCGCCGATATCACTTTTGTCGATGGCACGGGGACGCTCCACCATCGCCAAGCGGGGATCGCCTCTCAGCTTGGCGTGATGCTCGACATCCCCACGATCGGGATCACAAAATCGCTCTTACACGGCGAGCCAGAAAAAGATCTTGAAACTCTAGCCCCTGGAGAGATCTGCTATATTCGCATTGAGGGGCAGCGAGCCGGGGCCGCGATCAAACCCGCAAAAGACGCCGAGCCGTTCTTTGTCTCGCCGGGGCATCGCGTGGATCTAGAGACTGCCATTGAGCTGACTCGACTGACGCTGAAAAATCTCTTACCAGAGCCGATTCAGCATGCTCACAACGCCAGCCACCAAGCCGCCCAGGCGCTCAAGCGTCAATCCCCCCACAAGACCCATCAGTTGGGATTGTTCGACAAAGCTTGATCTGTCGCGTAGAATTACTTAACGCTCTCACGGAGAGAAGGGGGAGTCATGACGCGTGAAGAAGCGCTGGCACTCGTCCAAGAGTACACGAAGAATCAAAATCTTATCAAGCATATGCTTGCGGTCGAAGCCGCGATGCGGGCCTACGCGCGGAAGTTCGGCCAAGATGAGGAGAGCTGGGGCCTGGCGGGCTTGCTCCACGACTTCGACTACGAAAAGTATCCCAACCATGAGCGTCACCCGACCCAGGGGCATCCTACGGTTGGGGTGCAGATCTTGCGGGAGCGCGGCGTCGCTGAAGAGATCTGCCAAGCGATCTTAGGGCACGCTTCATACACGGGCGTCCCGCGCACGTCGCTCATGGCCAAGGCGCTCTTCGCGTGTGATGAGCTGACGGGGCTAATCGTGGCTACAGCGCTGGTGCGTCCCAGCAAGAGCTTAGCCGAGGTGACTGTCGAGGCCGTCAAGAAGAAATGGAAAGACAAGGCGTTCGCGCGCGGGGTCAACCGCGAAGAGATCGAGCAAGGGGCCCAAGAACTGGGTGTTCCCCTCGACGAACATATAGACACCGTGATCAAAGCTATGCAGGGGATCGCACCGCAGTTGGGACTATGAAGGACGTCTTGACCCTGCCCAACGCTATTACGCTCTCCCGCCTTCTAGCTATCCCCATCTTGATACTGCTCTTCTTCTGGGGCCCGTTGTGGCTCTTTTACACCGTCCTCGCCCTGGTGCTGGCTAGTGATCTTGTTGATGGGGCACTGGCGCGCTCCCAGCGCCAGATCACGGCCCTGGGAAAGCTTCTAGACCCCATAGCTGACAAGATGCTCTTTCTCAGTCTCTTTGTTGCTCTCACTGTTGAGGGTCGTCTTCCGTGGTGGGCCTTGGTAGCGTTTGCTGTGCCTCCCCTCGTGTTAATCTTGGGAGCTCTGTGGCTGCGCTGGCGGAGCGCTCGATGGCCCGTCATCGAGGCGCGCGCCCTGGGAAAAGCTTCATCAACGATGCTCTCCGTGGGGCTGGTGGGGCTGCTGCTCGAGCCCATCTTCCCGGTTCTCTCCCCTATTGCTCTCTTTGTGCTCTCTGGAGGCATCGCGCTCTCCTATGCTGCTCTTGGCGAGTATATCGTCATAGCCTTGCAGCAGTGGGAGAAACTCCGCAGGGATGGGAGCGACAAGCTCTAGGCGCTCTCCCGTGATCGGGTGCGCGAGCTTCATCTGCCACGCATGAAGCAAGCTTCGCTTGACGTTCATCTTCGCCAGCCTTCGGCTGGCGAAGGCGTATGGTCCAGGCGAAGCCTGGTAGAGATCATCGCCCACGACTGGGTGCCCAATCGCGCTCAAGTGCACCCGGATCTGATGGGTCC
>DAIPXV010000012.1:0-28792 GCA_036783095.1 Candidatus Bipolaricaulota bacterium | reverse complement strand
TTCGGTGGTTGCCACCGGGGGCGCTCGATCCTGTCTCCGTGCGGATCGCAGTGAATCTCTCCGTCGCTGTGGTGCCGTTTTTGACGGCGCTCATCTCGACGTTCTTGGGCACGCTCTATCCCGCGTGGAAGACCGCAAGAAAGAATATTGTCGAAGCGTTAAGCTACGTGTAATCTCAAAAGGAGGAACCATGAAGAAGTTTACGCAGTACGTTCTGTTGGCCGCGCTAGCGGCCTCGGTGTTGGGGATCGTCTTGGCGGCGCAACCCGCGCCCACCGACGATCAGCTCTTAGAAGCGTTTGACAAGGCGCGCTTTATCGAAGCCACGTCTTTCACTATGACCGTCGAAGTCGTCGCGGATAGACCCGACGGCACCAAACAAGCCTTCGTGCAGCTCTACTTCAAAGAGATCAACGGGGAGCGCTATGCCCGCATCGAGTTTCTCGCTCCAGAAGACCTGAAGGGCCAAGTCTACGTGAGCACTCCCGACGGAGTCTTCTTCTGGCAGCCGGGCTTGGCCACGCCTCTCAAGGTGAGCGGGCGCCAGCAGGTCTTCGGGGATTCGAGCGTCGCCGAGACCGTGGGCATCCAGTTCAAGGGCGACTATAAGATCAAATCTCGTAAAGATGTCACACTGCCGGGGAACAAGCCCGGCCTCGAGGTCGAGCTGGAGGCCACTGATAAGAGCGTCGCGTTCCAGAAAGCTACGGTCACGGCTGACAAAGCTGCATTGCGTCCCATCAAGGCACGGCTCTTTGCCCTCAGCGGCGACCCGCTCAACGACGTCACGTATCAAGAGTACGCCACGCTCGATAAGGACGAGTACGTCAAGAAGCAGCTCATCGAGAACCAGCTCATCAAGACAAATAAGACTTTACTGACGATCACCAAGATCGAAGCGAAAGATCTGCCCAACGATCTCTTCGATCCCACGAAGCTGGGGAAGTGAGCAGCTGTGCGAACGCGGTGGGCTCTTTTGATAACAACGCTGACGCTGAGCTTCGTTGCTCTTGGGCAAGAGGCCCCATCGCTGCGTGAACTGACGGAGCTGAAGCGCGAGGCGCTCGCGGCCTTCTCAGAAGTGCTGAGCGCAGGGAGCGCCGCCGAGCGCCTCAGCGCCGTCACCAGCTTAGTGCGTTACGGAGACGATTCTGTCATCCCATTGTTGACGGAGCGTCTGCTCAGCGATGAAGCGTCGTTTGTGCGACGCGCTTCGGCTGAAGGGCTCGTTCGCTTTCGCTCCCCTCAAGTAAGCTTCGCATTGCGCCACGCTGCGCGCAGCGACAGCGTCGCTAGTATCCGCTGGGCTGCAGCCGTCTCTCTGAGAGAGATTGACGTTCTCACAGATCTGCTGCGCGAGCGCGAGACGCTCGCGGCGGCCGCGATCTCTCTTCAAGAGCCTATATACGCTGCGCGCTTGCCGGGAGCAGTCTGGCCTTTTGCGGAGATCGCGCTCATCCAAGCTTTCTCTGACCGCGAGGCGTTCAATCTCGTCGAGCGTGCGGCAATGCTCAAAGCGCTCGCACAGCTGGGTTCCCTCGCAGCGATTTCGCTTGCGCAGCAGGCGCTCGCTGATTTTACTGAAGACCCATTCGTGCGCGGCTCCGCGGCGTTCGCCTTGGGAGCTCTCAACGTGCGCAACGCTATACCCGAGCTGTTGGCAGCCTTGAGCACAGACTTAGAAGCGATCCAAGTCGGCGCTGCCGGAGCCTTGGGGCGCTTCGGCGATCCTGTAGCCCTTGAGCCACTCAGCGTTCTGCTGCGCACAGCGCGATCCTCTCAAGCGCGCATCGCTGCGGCCACCGCGCTCGCATCGTTTGGCCCATCGGCTATATCGGCTTTAGCACAAGCGTTGCTGACTGATTCCGTGCCGGCAGTGCGCCAAGCCGCGCTCCGGGCGCTGCGTCAGATCGGCGGTCCGACGGCTACCCAAGCCGTGCTCGCTCTTCTGCAAAGCTCATATCTGCAGCAGTGCGACCCTACGGCGTGCGGGGGCTTAGTGTTAGAAATGCTCCGAGCACTCGCGGAGCTTGGGCAAGCGCAGCTTGCTCTCCAGGTAACCCAGGCGACTCTCGCTGCGCTGCGCGACGCGCTCCCCTTTCTGTTCATCTTTGCCGAGAACGATCTTGTTCAGACTCTCAGCGTCGTGGGGCGCGCGGCTCCGCCGCTCTTCGATCTTTTGCTCCGCGACCCGAGCCCGTTTGTGCGCGCTCTAGGGGTCGCGTCGTTTGCAAGCGTCTATCAAGCTGAAGCGCGAGAGCTTCTGCTCAAAACCCTCTCTGACGAAAATCCGCTCGTACGCCGTGCAGCGCTGGAGGGGCTTGCCCCGTGGGCAACGCCCGATGACGTGCAAATATTCGCACCGTTTGTCACCAATCGTGACCCGCGCAGCCGCGTAGCTGTGCTCTTTGCGCTCGCTCGCGCAGGGGACGCGCGCGCCCTTGAGCCTTTGCGATTCGCCCTGCGATCAGAAAGTCTCTCAGTGCGTCTGGACGCCGCTGGCGCGGCGCTCGCGTTCACGGTTCGGTGGTCATCAAGGGCTTCTTCTCCCTCACTGCCCTAGCACTAAAGCGCTCTTGAAATTCTTGCGCCGTCAGCCCTACGATGCGCACGCGCTTCTCTCGAGAGCTCTGCCCGGAGAGAACCTCAATGCGGCTCTTGGCAACATCAAAAACGTCAGCGAGCAGCGCGATGACAGCATCATTGGCTTTGTTCTGTTCAGGCGGCGCCGTCACTTCAAGCATCAGGGTGTCGCCGCGTGTGCCCACGATCGCCGTGCGTCGCGCCCGCGGCTTGACCCGAACTTTCAGCACCACGCCCTCAGAATCTTCTCTCAGCATAGCTGAGAGTGTACACGTCGTCCCTCGATTTGACAACGGCCTCAACGAGCTGTTTTACTACCATCAATGATTGAATGGCGCGAACTTTTTAAGAAGTTGCCGGAGCCGTGGCTGGTGATGGTCTGCGGGCTGGTGGGTGTGGGCAAGACGACGATTGCCCGCCAGATTGCGCAAGAGCTTCGAGCACGGTATCTGAGCACCGACAGGGTGGGCTATCGGCTCTTCGGCGAGAGACGTTCTTACGATGATGAGTACTATCGCCGAGTGTACGAGTATATGATTGCTCGTGCGCATCGCGCTTTCAGGAGAGGTCGTCATGTGGTGCTCGACGGGACGTTCTTGCGTCGCGAGACGCGCCAGAGATTCTTCGCAGAATTTCAAGAGAAAGCTTCGCCGTGGCTCGTCTATGTGACGTGTCCTGAAGAGATTGTGAGAGCGCGTCTAGAAGCACGGCGTGCTGTGCCCTTGAGTCAGCGGGGGTACTCTGATGGGCACTATGAGATCTACCAAGCAATGAAACAAAAGCTCTGTGACGGTTGGGGCGACCTGCGTGCAGAAAAGATTTCATGCGTCATGGTGGACACTGGTGGAGCAGAACCTTACATCATCGAAAGACTGGTCGCTTTGACAATTACGCAGTGAAATCCCATAGGGGCTTTATCCACTTTAGCTGCTCCTTCATGGTATTCCAGAGTCTCTTATCCCCTGTGACCAAATGTGTTTTTAGTTGCTCAGCCAGAGCCACGTACCCTGCATCGTAGATACTCGGAAGCTGAAACGTGTTTGCCAATTCTAGCATCCGCGTGCCATCGGGCTCGATGAGCGTGATCTGCACATCTTGAAAGAGTTTCCAGCATTCTTTCGCCCTATCAAGTGTTAGGCGTGGCGGGCGACCGGCTTTCCCACGCACCGCTAGATAGAGCGCGTTCAGGATCTCAAAAGTAAGCAGGGGCGGCGCACACAGCTCGATCTTGCCATCGGCATGGAGTTGAACAAGAGCATCGGTGTGAGCTTGATATTCCTCATCAGGCAACAGGATGGGAAGCAGCGCACTGGCGTCGACCACGATCTGTTTCATGGTCGGGTTTCTAACTGCCGTCGGGACTCTTGATAAATCTCTTGGGCATTCCAGTCTGAATTTTTCAGTTCTGCACGTAGCTCGCGCAGCCGGTTGACGGCAGCTTGCCTACGAAGCTGATCATATGCTTTCATGGATATCAATATGGCTGTAGGTTCGCCGTTCTTCGTAATCGTGATGCTCTCCCCCCGCTCGACGCGCCGCAGGAGCTGAGTCAGTTTGTTCTTGGCTTCCACGACATTTACGACTTTGTTCATCCGAAGATCACCTTTGCTATTGTATAGCTACTGCCATAGCTAGCGCAAGCTGGAGAGCTATGATCTTTTGTGCTTGAGAGATCGCTGGCGGGCAGCAAGCCAACGCTCGAATGATCTTCGGCTCTCGCCGCTGCGTCGTCCCGCAAGCAGCCCTTCAATCCCGATATGCTCGTCAAGGTCAGGCCATTCAATGGCATAGCCATCTCCTAACAGCTGCCAATTCTTTCGCTCCTTGGGAGAAGCGTGCAAGAGCCGGGGATACCACTCGAGAGGGACGCTGATACTCCGCCCATCATCAAGCGTAACGATGAGCTTCTCTTCTCGTATAGCAACGTCAACAGCTACCGGCTCTCTCTCAAGGACCAAAGTAGTCATGCCAAGCCTCCCATAGCCTCTCTCTATGCTTGACTACAAGTCGAGCGATTCTGTTCAATTCGTGCTCCTTAAAGCTTCTGTTCTTAGCGAGCGAAACAGGATCGAGCCAAAACTCGGCAATATGCCGATCACGCTTGACATGAACATGCGGAGGTTCCTCCCGATCAGAGCTGAAGAAAATGAAATTATAAGGCCCATCCTGCAACACGGTCGGCATGAAAGAATCTTGGTGGGTGGTGGAGGATTTGAACCTCCGACCTTCTGCACGTCAAGCAGACGCTCTTCCGCTGAGCTAACCACCCAGAACAGTTTATCAGTTCTTCAGTTTGTCAGTTCTCGTGGAGGCGGCGACCGGAATCGAACCGGTGCATAAGGGTTTTGCAGACCCTCGCCTTACCACTTGGCTACGCCGCCACGCATAGCTATTGTAGCGTTCCCACACGCGTCTGTCAAGCTCTCCCAGCTTGGCAGAAGCCCGTATCTTCAGCTAAACTGTAAGGGCACGGCATGCCGTGCCCCTCTAAAGGAGGTACGTATGAAACGATTGGCCATCGTCTTCGTTGTCTTGCTTGCTGGCAGCCTCGGCGGAGCCCAGCAGACTATCACCGGGCCGAATATCACTATTTATAGCGACGTGGCCCTCGTCGAAGAGCTGCGCACACTGACTATCTCTGCGGGAGAGAAGGACTATCTCGTCGAAGACTTGCCCAAGACCCTCCTGCCCGATTCGGTGCTCTTCCGCCCCCTCAAAGAGATAGAGCTCATCGAGCAAGAATTTCTCCCAGCCCAAGAGCCGACGGGCTGGCAATTGCTTCAGGACGCTGTCGGCCAAGAAGTCGAAGTTACCGTGGCCCGTGGTCTAGTTCCAAAGACCTATCGAGGGACGCTCCTCAGCGTCGAGGATGGGATCGTTCTGCAAGAGGTGACCGGGCGAGTGCAGATCATCAAAGAGTTCAGCGAGGTCTCTTTGGCTCAGCTAGGAGAGTATCGCAAGGCGTCCGCGCTGCGCTGGCGCATCCAGAGCGACTCCTCCCGTGAAGTCCAAGGGAAGCTGAGCTATCTTGCCAGTGGGCTGAGTTGGTCTGCGTATTACACGGCGATCCTCAACGAAGCCGAAACTCAGATGGCGCTCACGAGCTGGGTGACGGTGCAGAACACGAGCGGGCGCGATTATAAGAACGCCAAGCTCACGCTGATCGCTGGGGAGCTGCGCCGTGTGGCGCCCCCAGCACCCATCAGCCCTCCGCGAGCTGTTGTTCCCCTCGCGGCTCAAGAAAAAGAGCTCGAAACCAAGCCCACATTCGAGTACCATCAGTACGAGTTTCCAAGAAAAATCACTCTCAACGACCGACAGACCCTAGAGTTATCGTTCATACGCGCGGATGCCGTCACGGTTTCTAAACATTACGTCTATGAAGCTGCGGTTTCGCCCCAAGTCCGTGTGGAGATCCGCTCGGTCAATGATGAGGCGCATGGCTTGGGAGTTGCGCTCCCTGCGGGCGTCGTGCGACTCTACAAAGAGACCCAAGACGGAATACAATTGATCGGCGAGGACTCTGTGGGCCATACCCCAACGGGCGAAAAGATCGTGCTCGTGCCGGGGATGGCCTTTGATCTCAAAGCCGAGAGAGTCCTCAAAGACCGCCAAGTCGTCGGGCGGGACGAGCTTGGCCGTGAACTCTATCGCGACACGTATGAGATCACCCTGCGCAATCAGAAAAACTCTGACATCGTGATCGAAGTGAAGGAGAGACTCCAGGGCACATGGAAGATCATCTCTGCTGAGCCAAGCTACGAGAAGCTTGACGCGAGCACGGTGCTTTTTACCGTGCCCGTCAAAGCGCGCGCTGCGGCGAAAGTCACATACACCGTAGAGTGGAAGTACTGAGGCTATGGAGGAATTTTTGACGCACCCTGACGGGCCGTATCTGACCAATGCGATGCAGAACTACGCGCGGGCGATCGAGAAGACGCTTGCGGAAGTCCCTGTTGTGAATGGGGTAGTTGACCTAGAGGCGCTGTGGATGGAGCTGGGGCTGCCGCGCGATCTCATCATCGAAGTCTTTGAGACGATGGAGATCAAGCTGCCCCCACACGTGGAGCGTGTCGTGGGGCCCAATGGGCAGATTCTGGCCCAGCAGAAGCCCCTGCAGCCCAGAGAACCCACTCTCTAAAAGATGAGCGCGATTCGCTTTGGCACCGACGGCTGGCGCGGCGTGATCGCCCGCGATTTCACGTTTGACGCCGTGGGGCGCGTCGCTTGTGCTATTGCTGAGTACTTAAAGAGCCCGCAGCGCCGCGCATTAGAAGTCTACAGAAAGTGGGGCGTCCCGTATCGTCCCCCCGAGCGCGGCGTCGTCATCGGCTACGATACACGGTTTCTCTCAAAAGAGTTCGCCATACACATCGGGCGGATTCTACAAGACGCAGAGATCCCTGCCTGGATCGCGCAGGAGTCCGTCCCTACCCCGGCGCTCTCCTATGCTGTCCACCACTACCAAGCGGCGTTGGGCGTGATGGTCACTGCGAGCCATAACCCCCCTGAGTACAACGGGATCAAGATCAAGATCGAGTACGCCTCGTCGGCCCCGCCCAGCGTCACCCAGCTCATCGAATCTCTCGTTCCCTCAGAAGCACCCATGCCCAAGACCCCAGAGAGCGCGCTGAACTTTGCAGACTTCAAGAGCCCGTATCTCGCGCGCATCTGTCAGCTCGTTGATGCAGAGCTTCTGCGCGAGAGCGATCTGTGCGTTGTCATAGATGCGATGTACGGAGCAGCTAGGGGCTACGTTGCAGAGATTCTCAGAGAGCTGGGCGTCGAATTTCTGACGGTGCGTCACGGGGACAACCCGCGCTTTGGGGGGAAGAACCCTGAGCCCATCGAAAGAAATCTCGGCCCGCTGCGCGCGGTGATCGCCAGCGAACGACTCAAGAGAGTCAAGAGCACTAAACGCATCATTGGGGTCGTCACCGACGGCGACGGCGATAGAGTCGCCGCGATGGACGAGCTGGGGCATGTGATAGACTCCCATCGCTGCTTTGCGCTGATTCTGAAGCACTTGCTGAGCAAGGGCTGGCGGGGTAAGGTCGTCAAGTCGTTTGCGCTCTCGGATATGATCGCCACACTCGCTGTCAAAAATAATTTAGAGCTCGACGAAGTCCCCGTGGGGTTCAAGTACATCTGCGAGAAGATGGTTCGGGAGGACGTTTTAATTGGGGGCGAGGAGTCTGGGGGGATCGCTATAAAGAATCACATTCCGGAGCGCGATGGGGTTTTGAATTCGCTGCTCTTGTGCGAGATCGCCGCAAAAGCTCAAAAACCAGTGAGCGAGATCGTGAACGATCTTTTGAGCGAAGTGGGACCGCACTGGTACGACCGACGCGATCTACGGTTAGAGAATCGCTTAGAGGTTGTCGAGCGGGTGAAGCGCCGTCCGCCGCGCCAGATCGCTGGGCTTGAAGTGATTAAGACGGAGATGCTCGACGGGGTGAAGCTGCGCTTCTCGCATGGGTGGCTGCTGCTGCGGGCCAGCGGGACGGAGCCTTTACTGAGACTGTACTGCGAGCTGGATTCGCTCCAAGGGGTGCGCGAGGTGTTGGACGAAGCCGAGCGTTTTGCGCGGGGCGACGTGAGCCTGTGGGGGAAGTAAGCTCACACGCGCCGGATCAAGTCTCTACGCGAGCTGCGTTGATGAAGCACCCTTAACTAAGCTTTACTGAAATAACCCTTCTATTACGCATTTGTCCCCTCTTGACAATAAAAAAAAAGCGTTATAATTGCATCATGATGGTTTAGGTGGAATAAACTCTTGTGAAGGAGGAAACTATGAGACATCAAGGGGTAGCAGCCGTCGGGCTTATAGCGGCGTTGGCGATGGTTCTGGGTGGGTGTGGATTCTTCACCAGGACTGGCTTGGAGACAGTGAATCGCAATGAAGCACTTCAACTTCAGTCTGTGGAACATGGGGATAGAGTCGAGGGTATGGGGACTGTGGATGACTGGTATGCTAAGGTAGCACAGCAAGTACCAGCCTTTGGTGGGCTCTTTTTCGATGAGCATGGGCAACTTACTATATACTTGGCGGATACAGCGCCGAGCGTGGTTGCAGCAGCAGCAGCTATTAGGTCTGCCTTCGGAGATGATGAGCGTATGGCAGGCCCAATCCGTGTGCTCCCAGGTAAGTACGGCTTCTTGCAGCTCTATGAATGGCGTAATAGCATAATAGATATACTAACGATCCCAGGAGTGGTTTTCCTTGACATTGATGACAGAAGGAATCAGCTGGCCGTCGGTGTGGAAACGATGGAGATAGCTCACGAAGTGGAGAGGATGCTGGAAAAGCTAGGCGTTCCCCGTGAAGCAGTCAGTATTGAGAAAACTGAACCTATTGTGTTTAAGCTCAGGCAAAAACGCCGACCACTGGTAGGTGGACTGCAAATCCAGTTTGGTTGGCCTGGCGCGAATTGCACCCTGGGGTTCATCGCCGTCAGGCAAGGCATTAACGGCTTTGTGACTAACTCGCACTGCACGCACACTCAAGGTGGCGTCGAAAATACAGAGTATCATCAACCAATAAGACCTATCAATCCATGGGATATGAGCAATAGAGTCGGCCTCGAGATCGCGGATCCAACGTACTTCACGGGAGGAGCATGCCCATCTGGACAGCGATGCCGCTATAGTGACAGCGCCTTCGTGCGGAGCCCTCACCCATCAGGCCCCTCTGTCACGCTCAACCGTGGGTACATAGCGCGAACTGCTCTGGGATCAATCAATTGGAATGGGAGGGATCTCTACCGAATCGTGACTAAAGTTGAAACCAACGACGTGCATGTAGGGGATATCGTTAATATGGTTGGAAGAACATCGGGCAGAAAAGAGGGAACGGTATTTGCAGTTTGCTCACATGCAAACGTGGGGAATATAACCCTGCTCTGCCAGGATTGGGTGAACGTTGGAGTGCTTGGTGGGGACAGCGGTGCGCCCGTGTTTAGGATCATCAACTCTCCAGCTCTTTATGATGTCATACTTTATGGTATTCTCTGGGGAGGAGACCCGGCAGGAACCCAGTATTACATCTTCAGCAATATGGGGCTTGTGCAAAGGCTTGATGAGCTGGGTCCCCTACAGAATTGCCCTTCTCCATTCACATGCTAGGGTGTATGGTGTATAATAAAATCATCATGAAAAGGAGGAGCGATCCATGGGCAAAAGATTCATGATGCTCCTTGGAGCTGTGCTGATGCTCAGCGGGTGCAATCTCTTCCAGAGTCCCCTGCCTGTGCCGCCGCCTGAAGCGACTTGCGCAGAAGCCCCGGAGACCTTCGACCCATACATGGACTTGGCCCAACGAGTTCCAGCCTTTGGAGGGATGTTTTTCGAGCACGATAATAACATTCTCTATGTCTACTTGACGGACCTCTCCCAAGAGGAGGCACTCAAGCAGGCAATCGAGGAGCTCTATAGGCCTCGATGGTTGGAACTCCACATGTATCCCAAGGAAATCCGAGTACTGCAAGGGCAATACAGCTACTTGCAGCTCAAGACTTGGTATGATTGCCTAAGGTGGTGGGTCCTGCCTATCCCAGGCGTAACGATGACCGACATTGACGATAAGCAAAACCGCATTACTATTGGCATTGATATTGGCTTGAAGGCCGCAGAAAAGCGCAGGGTGATAAAAGCTATAGAGATAGCTTTGGGGAGATTACGCATACCACGAGAGGCCGTGATCGTGGAAGAAATGCTGCCTCCAGCGCTAAAGTAAATGCTACACCGTGACTTTGTGACGCTCCAGCGCACGCTCTTTCTCAGCTACTAACAGCCGCGTCTTGATCACCGTATCGGGGTTGAGCGAGATGCTATCAATGCCGCACTCGACCAGGAACTCTGCGAACTCTGGGAAATCCGACGGCGCCTGCCCGCAAATCCCGATCTTGCGCCCCTTGCGATGAGCTACGTCAATGACATGCTTGACGAGCCGCTTGACGGCTTCGTTGCGCTCATCATAAATGTGGGCGACCAGCTCCGAGTCCCGATCCAGCCCCAACGTCAACTGCGTGAGATCGTTGCTCCCAATCGAGAAACCGTCGAAGATCTCGGCGAACTCTTCAGCGAGAATGACGTTGCTGGGGATCTCGCACATCACGTAGACTTCGAGGTCGTTCTCGCCCTGGCGCAGCCCAAACTCCGCCATCGTCTGCAAGACTTTCCGGCCCTCTTCAGGCGTGCGACAGAAGGGGATCATCACTTTGATGTTTGTGAGGCCCATCTCGTCGCGGGCCTTCTTGAGCGCTCGGCACTCCAACCCGAACGCGTCTTTGTACTTGGGATCGTAGTAGCGTGACGCGCCCCGCCAGCCGATCATGGGGTTTGATTCGTTGGGTTCATAGAGCGCGCCCCCGATCAAGCTCGCGTATTCGTTGCTCTTAAAGTCTGAGAGCCGGACGATCACGTCGTTGGGCCAGAAGGCCGCAGCGATCTTGGCGACCCCAGACGCGAGCTTGTCCACGAAAAATTGCGCTTTATCTGCATAGCCCACGGTGCGCGCGTCAATCTCTCTGACGATCTGGGCGATCTGTGGGTCATGGGCCGCGCGAGCTTTGAGCTGCTCATACTCTAAGAGCGCCTTAGGGTGAATCCCGATATGAGAGCTGATGATAAACTCCTCGCGGGCCAGTCCCACGCCGTCGTTGGGGATCTTCGCTTGGGCGAAGGCCATCTCCGGGATGCCCACGTTCATCATGATCTTGGTGCGCGTGCGTGGGAGCTGAGCGACGTCAATGCGATCAATTCTGAACTTCAAGCGCCCGGCGAAGACGCGCCCTTCGCCTTGGGAGCAGTCTACTGTAATCTCTTGTCCGGACTGAATCTTTTGCGTTGCGCCCTCAGCGCCGATGACGCATGGAATCCCCAATTCGCGCGAGATGATCGCGGCGTGACAGTTCCACACGATGATCGGGGTATAGTTTCGCGTGAAGACGAGATACGTGTGATGATCTTGGACTTCAATGTTATACACGGGCTGATTGGGAAGCTCAGCGAGCTTGCGCGCACGCCACATGCGAAAATCGCTATCGAGAATCTGACGAAGCTGATCTTGCACATCTTCTGGAGCACGCTCCAGTATGTGCTTGCGGACCTTGCGCGCATCAATCAAACAATTCTGTTGGATGTACCCCAACAAGCGCCCCCGATAATTGACGTAGTGGGCAATGTCTCCCACGATCTGGCGTGCGGAGAACAGTCGAGCTCCCAAGCGCTTCTCGCCCACTACACCTCGGAGGCGCTTGGTGCGCGCCAAGAGCTCTGGCAGACGCTCCAGTATCTGTATGTTGTAGCACTTCTCGCGCTGAATACTGAGCGCAGGGAGAATCCCTAAGCGGAGCGCCGCTATCACTATCCCTTCAACAAGCTGAGGATCACCACAATATATATGGAGCCGTCCGCTGCCGTGATTGGTCCCATAGGCTCCATCTCCATCAAGAGCCCCTGCCAGAAACGCCAGGAGCGATTCTTCGTCCAGTTGCAAGACCCACGGAACCAAGCTCTTATAGATATCCGAAAGCTGAACTGCTGCTGCCTTCCGATAGCACCGATAATCGCTGGCCCATCCAGCAATAGGGCGCCCACGCACGATGCCTGCACTATACTTCTGCCGGCCAGAGCTCAGAGGAATCCCGAAGACTTCTGCAAATCCCTGGCGCACCGCTTGGATGAAGGGGAGCCTCTCTGGAGTGACTTTTTGCGTGAAGGTCACCGAGCCCCGTCGGCGCGTCACTGCCACATGCCCATCGGTGAAGAGCGCGCCGCAGAGATAAGCGAAGCGCGGATCAGATTGGAGCGATCCACTTGCTCTTATCGAGGGAATATGATCCGCTACCAAGACCATCTCTTCACGTTGGAGCAGCTCGTCAAGAGGGCGCTCGACGATCTGTCGGCGCTCTAGAGTCACCATGCGATGATCTGGGGTCACGTCAAGTGTGTTTTGAGTCCCTAAGCCCTTCTGGGAGAAGGCCACGCGCCACACTGGAGCCGAGCGACACATCGCCGAAACGATGGGCTTCCACTCAATCTTCAAGGTGTGGGGGTTGAGTGCTGGGGTGTAGAGGCTCCTCCCTCTATGGATCTCTTCGTAGACTTCGCGAAGCGTCTTGAATCCCTCTTGGGTGAGAATCTTTGTATCGCCGCCAAAGCATGTTCTCCCTCCGCGCTCAGTCACGATCGCCGAAGCGATCTTCATAATGGGTTCCCAGTCGGGGTCAGTCATCTCTGTGACCAAGACTTCGCCGGGGCGGAAGCGCCCGATCTCCTTCACGTCTGCGATGATGTGCGCCCTCCCTTGGCCGATCTTGTTCCCCACCGGCTCGCCCCGCGCTAAGAGCTCCCCTGTCTCTTCCAGCACAAAGTTCTCTAAAGTATTTGTACCCTTGGCTCCGTGGACTGTCTCTGGCCGCGCCTGGACGATAAAGAGTCTCTGACTGATCCCGTCTTTCGCCCACTCGATGTCCATGGGGCGGCCGTAGTGCTCTTCGATCTGCACGGCCCAACGCGCTAATTGCAAGACCTCGGCATCGCTGATAGAAAACTGTTGCTGTTCTTCTTGAGGGACGTCCTCTTCTCTCAGCGCGCCGTTGGCGCAGACGAGCTTTTTCTGCTTGCTGCCCAGACGTTTCTCAATCAGAGCCCTATAGCCCTCGGTGAGCCCCGGCTTGAAGACGTAGAACTGATCGGGGTTGACCCGCCCCTGCACGACTAATTCTCCAAACCCATATGATGACGTTATATAAACGACATTCTCTGCACCCGATTCGGGGTCAATCGTGAAGAGCACTCCAGAAGCAGCTAGATCCGAGCGCACCATCTGCTGAACGACTACGGCGATATCAACGTCGCCGTTGGTGAAGCCCCGGTCGCGCCGGTACGAGATCGCCCGATCGGTGAAGAGGCTGGCGAAGCACCGCCGCACACGATCCAACAACATCTCTTCGGTTTTGATATTTAAGAACGTATCGTGTTGTCCGGCAAATGAGTGCTCTTCAGAATCTTCGATCGTTGCTGAGGAGCGCACCGCAACATCAGTGGTGCCTGTCTTGCGCACCAGCTCGCGATATGCGCGAACGATCTCGCTCTCCAGATCAGAGGGCAGTGGGGTCTCAATGACGAGATTTCTGATTTTTTGCCCATATTCAGCGAGCATCTGGACGTTGTGAGTATCGAGTTCGCCGATGAGCGCACGGATGCGCTTGTCGAGCCCAGTGCGCTCCAAAAACGCGCGGAACGCTTCGGATGTGACGACAAAGCCATCGGGCACGGGAATACCTCGCAGGGCTTTGCGCATCTCCCCCAGTGACGCCCCTTTCCCGCCGACCAAGCTCACATCGGCTCGCCCTACCTCATCCAACCACGCGATAGCTCTCACGACTGCCTCCTTTTATTCATCACTGAGTGAACACCCCATACTGTAAAATATTCACAATATGGGCGTCAAGTATCGCAAAGATGCCTTTTTATAGTATTTTTCTCACAGAGAACCTTAACGAGTAAAACGCGGGAAGGTAAAGATTTCATGGAGATGCTTGACAAAGTGAAGAAGAAGAGCTAAACTTCTATCACTCATATGGAAGGCAAGCTTGCAACGCTTCTGCAGCAACACCGCGAGCGGCTGGGATTGACGAAAACCCAGTTGGCTCGGCGTGCTGGGATCTCCTTAAGCTTTATCACGTATCTTGAGCGAGGGCAACGCCGACCCTCCCAAGCGATGCTTGCGCGCTTGATGCAGGCGCTCGACCTGACCTCATCAGAAAAAGAAGCGTTGCTGCGAGCCGCTGGCTATCAGCCAGAGCTGACGCCACGCCTCACCGACATTGCGGAGCAGCTTGGGGAACTCCCCCAGAGTGAGCGCGATGAGCTGATCGAGGAGTTCGCTCGGATGCTGGGGCGCTGGCGAGAGCTGCGCCGCAAGCGCGTACGCCGCGTCGTCATCCCTCTGGCGGGCTGGCAACCGCGGTTGCTCTCCCCAGAACAGCTCGGCAAGATGCTCCGCCCTGCCCTCCACGAGGCGGCCCTCGCGGGCTTAAGTGAAGTCATCTTAGTGCTAGCACCTGGCAAGGCCGTCCCCACGCTCAAACTCCCCCGTGGGCTCAAGGTGCGTACTGTTGTCCAAGAGCCCCAGTTGGGCTTGGGCCACGCGATTTTGATCACCCAAGGGGTCGTGGGCGATGAGCCCTTTGCCGTCATTCTGCCCGATGATATCCTCTTGGGCGAAGGTCGCCGGTGCTTGCAGCAGATGCTCGCGCTCTATGGGCAATATCGGTGCAGTGTCCTAGCAGTTACGGGCGTCGAAGGGGCAGCCGACTTTAAGAACTACGGGATCGCCCGGTTGGGCAAGGCCCTTCAGGAGAACGTCTATCTCATCGAAGAACTTCACGAAAAGCCGACCAAGGGCCGGCGCGTTGGGTTAACTATCGTCGGTCGGTACGTCCTCGTGCCCCAGATCTTTGAAGCTCTTCAGGCAACTCCCCCGGATAAAAATAACGAGCTGCAGCTCACAGACGCGCTGAATATCTTACTGCGTCGCCAGCGGATCAGCGCGTTTGTCTATACCGAAAAGCTCTTTCGCGTCACCCCGATCAAGATGCTGCTTGAGCGGTTGATTGACGCGCTGGACGAGTCCAAGCCCGAACGATTAGAACGAGCGATGCAGATCACCAAAGAAGCCTTGCAGGCCCTCACAGCCCTCTAGAAGAGACTCGCACGGCAAAGACGGCCGTGACGTCTTCGGCGCGGTCACTCCGACGCACCCCAACGGTGATCTGCCATTGGCCTGCCAAGCTCAGATATGAGCCAGCGGCCTCAAAATCGCCCTTGTCTCTCTCCCTAGCAACAACGGTGAGCGCACCGAGCTCTTGGTTCTCCGTGTAGAGAAACTCCAGCATCACGCGCTGCACCTGTGAGACGGGATGCCCAAGGTCATCTCGGATGTGCACGACGAAGCGCGCCGGTCCCACGCGCAGCGGCGCGATCTCCAGCGCAATATGCATCTCTTCAGATTTGTGTACGAGGACCGTCGGCGGGACGGGCGGGGGCGGGGAGAGCGTCAGCGCCCCAGCAGCCCCAAGAACCCCGATGATCCCGAAAAACTCCCCCCGCACCCGACGATATACCCCATTTACATCTATGCCGTCAGGGCGCCGAGCTTGACGAAAATTGCGCGCAGCCATGAGCAAGATCGCTATCAAGAGAACGATCTTGAGCGCGAGCCAGTGCCCCCACCCCGTCTCCCATAGCGCCGAGACTGTAACGATATGCCGCGATGCTAGATAGATCCCGCTCCCAACAATGACCAGCACACTGAGCAGCGCCCACTGGGAAAAACGCGGCAGCACTACGCCCCAGGGGACGCTCTCGGAACGACGGCGCAAGAGCACCCCCAACGCGAGCAACCCTCCGGCCCAGATCGTTCCGGCTAGCAAATGAGCAGCATCGAGCGCAATAGCAATAAAATCTTTGAGAGCGGCGCTGTGGCTGCTTGTTGCGCCCAAACTTACTGTGCCCAAGCTCAAGAGCGCTTCCCAAAATCCCCATCGTCTTCTGAACAGCGCCGCCACGCCGACACAAGCCAGCAACCCAAGCTTAGCCAAAAAGATATTTCCCGCGCTCGTATCGACGAGCGCGCTCAGCTCCCCCACGCTATGGGTATATAAAGCGAGCTCGCTGATCGTCGTGAGGGCAGCCAGACTCCAAAGCCCCCAGAGCGCCTTGACAGAGAACACTTCATACACGAACCGCGAGAAGACGAGCACCCCGCCCCATACCATGAGTGCTAAATAATGTGCCCCGCGCGAGAGCACCCTGAGAAGAGTCCCAGCGACTGGCTCTCTGAGATCACGAGGGCTGCGCTCCATAGAGACCCCTACCCCAAACGAATAGACGCCTTTGGTGATGTGCCCATCTATCGCTGAGAGCACCTTCCAGGCGATAGTATAAACCCCTTGAGGCACCGGATCGAGCGAGATCGCAACATTTAGACCATCCCCGTGGGTAGTGAAGTCTAACTCTTTCAGCAACTGCCCGTGAGCGTCATAGAGGACAAACGAGCTCCAGCGGGAATCAATCTCTTCGCTGAAGGAGAACCGAACTGTTTGTGGGCTTTCCAGAAGAGATGCCCCTGGGGGAGGATCAGCATAGATCAAATAAGCATGTGCCCTGGCGGGGCCGCTCATGGCAGCCACCGCCAGGAGCACCAGCCAACTCGCACGGAGATTGCTACTTGACCGCAAAGCTGTAGCTGCCCTGGGCGAAGCCTCGGTCTTGCACTGAGATCGCCACCCAGTGCACGAGATAAACCCCTGGGGACAAGCGTTCCTTCAGCTCGGCTTGCATCACGTTGCGGTCGGGGACGCTCAAGTCCACCTTGCCCACAGCGATGACTTCGTCAGGGCCTTGCTTGACCAGCCAGAAGAGGCTCTGAGCGGGATCGAGGCCCCCAGGCTCGACGCTGAAGACGAGCTTGATCTGCTTAGGGGACTCAGCCAGGAGCGCGCCGGGCGTAGGCACGGATTCATTGATGCGCAGCCGCGGGTGCCCTACGACTATCCCGGCTAACGCCAACAGAATTACCAAGCTTGCAGCTAGCCAGCGCGCTTTCATAGCACGCTCCTTAGCCTTTGACAGCGAAGAAGAACCCACCCTCGACAAAGGCCCCATGCTCGGCATCAACGGCGATCCAGCGCACCTGATAGAGCCCATCGGTGAGCTTCTCTTTGTTGAGCCCGACGCTGAGCTTGCTCTTGTGCTCATGCCCATGCCCGCCCCCGCCATGCTCTTTTTCGATTGTGACGTCCCCTCTATCCACGAGGACGGTGCTGGGGATGCTGAAGACATAGACTTGGCTGCGGGGCGTCAGCTCCCCCTCGAACATGAGCTCGAGGCGATCCGGCAGCTCAGCCAACGCATAGACCTTCCCGTTCTCGATATTCGCCCCGACGAACTTGGCATGGCCCAAGACCAACAGATTGCCCGTCACCAGGCCGACCAGCGTTCCGATGCCTACAATCGCTCCGACTACGACAGCCAGCTTTGCCATATATGAAAGCTTCATTGCGAAAAACCTCCTTCGTGAATGAGCATGCGACAGGGGCACATCGCCCCTACGTTAAGGTAGCCAAATAGCGACTAATCGCCAGTCACTATTATGGAGAAGATGGGTGGTTTGGGAAAGGTTTTTAAGAGAGTTCTTTCGTGGAAGAAATCGTCAACAGTGGTCAATCGCTCTCCGGACAGAACGCCAAGGAGCGCTATGGAGCTGGGACCACCACAGAAGCAATCGAAACAGGGCACCAAGAGCAGCATGACCGCCGGCGTCCCCTGAAGGCTGCACTCTGCGTGGTTGTGAGGCGTGCCGTCGGAGTGAGGATGAGACGTGGGAACAGAAGCACTAGGATAGTGGTGGTGATGCTGAGCCGTCGGCAGAACCCAATGCTCCGCACAAGTCAGCGCCAGCGAAGCCACCTGGAGGCCGAAGACGACAGCTAGAATGAGGAACAATCGCACCCATAAGCCTCGACGCATCACACAGTCCTCCTGAACGGCTCATATTATAGCGATCAGTTAGCAATACGTCAACGTTGCACGCCATAGGCTGCACGTGGTATGGTAGAATCCCTATGGATACCCTGCGCGTCGGTACTCGCAATGTAGCCCCACAGCCCCGGACGCTCCGCGAGATGCAGTCTGTCATCTTCGATAAAGAATGGCTACGCAGAGCCAACGTAGATCAATCTCTCTATTTTATGTACCGTGACTGCGTTCTCCCAGAAGACCAACAGATCGCGCGTCAGTTAGAGATCCGCTACGACATCACGGTGCTTCTGCCCGTGCGCCTAGGGTGCGAGTATAACAAAACCAAGGGGCACTATCACTCCGAGTACAAGCCAGGGCTGTGCTACCCCGAACTGTATCAAGTTTTAGAAGGCCAAGCTCATGTGCTCTTGCAGAAGCGCGACGGCGATAGAGTCACTGACGTCGTGCTGGTGATCGCCGAGGAGGGCCAGATCGTGCTCGTGCCTCCCAACTATGGGCATATCACGATCAACCCCACGGAGAAGACTCTCAAGATGGCCAACTGGGTCTCAACCAAGGTCGAGAGCTTCTACGAGCCGTTTGAGGAGAAGGGCGGTGGCGCGTACTTTATCCTGGAGGGACGCCAGCTCGTGCCCAACCCCCGCTATCATGCTCTTCCAGCGGTGCGCGTCGAGCCCGCTCGGGAGTACCCACAGCTTGGGCTGCGCCACGGCCGTCCCATCTACGAGCTCATCAAGACCCCAGAGATGCTACGGTTTTTGAGCTTCCCTGATCTGCTCCCGCCGCCGTGGGGCAAAGAGCGCCACGAGCAGCCCTAAGATGACCCCAATGCCCGTGCCCCACAGGATAATCTGGGCGCGATTCGGCCCTACTGGCCCTTGCGGCAACTGCGCCGGCGTTATCATCTCTAATGGCTCCCAGCTTCTAAGAATCTCTTGAGCTTCGACCTGAGATTGCTTCAGAGATTCCATGCGCTCCTCCAGTGCGAGCACGCGCCGATACTCATCCTCAAATGTCCTGATCCCCTTGGCTTCCAACAGATCGAGCTCGCGCTGGACGCCCTCCAGCCGCCGCACCAGTGACCCTACATAATTGCGATAGTACCAGCTCTCCACTGTTGCTCCCTGCTCGCCGATGCGCATCTGCGCCAGCCGAGTTTTGAGAAGCTCTTGGAGTTCTTTCTCCAGGCCCTCTCTCTGGGCGTGGAGCAAGTTTTTTCGCTCTTCTAATCGAGCGGTGAGATCGTGAATCACCTGTTGACGATACTCTTCTAGTGCGTGACGCAGCTCGCTCAGCCGCTGGCTCTCACGCTCGATATTAGACTGTAAGTCGCGCTGGAGCTTCTTGGCGGCTTCCTCAACGTATGCGGCGAGCGTATCGCGCACGGCGCGCTGGGAGAAACTCCCGCGCAGCCTCAGCGTGACCAAACCATCGGTCTCTTGGATCTCTAAGTCCCTATACAGCCAAGAGATGATAGGCCATGTCTCTCCGGGTTCTTCAGAGATTCTCACTCTTTTGGCGACTTGGTCGGCCAGGTCTGGGCTGCGCCAAAACTCTATGCCCCACGAAAGCTGAACAGAAAGTTCTGGGGGCAGCGGCGGGGTCTTGACGCGCACCAAGGCCCGAGACTCAAACTCCAGCGGCTGCCGCAGCGCGTAGATCGTCGAAACGATGAGCACAGCTATGACCGTGATGATAAACATCCAGCGTCTTTCGGAGGCCATCCTCTCATCATCTCCTTGATGGGACACAATATCACACTGCGGCCTATTTCGTCAAAAACGCTCCTGGAGAATCCTCACGATGCGCTCAGCGGCGTGCCCGTCGCCGAAGGGGTTGACAGCGCGTGACATCTGCTCGTAAGCGTTGCGATCTTCGAGCAGCCGCGCGGCTTCGTGAAAGATCGTCTCGGCGTCTGTGCCCACGAGTTTGGCCGTGCCCGCTTCGATCGCCTCTGGGCGCTCGGTTACCTTGCGCATTACTAGGACGGGCACCCCCAACGCTGGGGCTTCTTCTTGGATGCCCCCAGAGTCTGTGAGAATCAGATACGCCCGGCCCATGAGCCAGACGAATTTTTCATAATCCAAGGGCTCTATGAGAAAGACGCGCTCTTGATCTTTGAGGATCTTCTGGACGGGAGCGCGCACGTTGGGGTTCAAGTGCACAGGATAGATCAAGACGACGTCTAGGTAGCTCTGGGCGATCTTCTTCAGTCCCAGACAGATATTCTCGAACTCCGGGCCGAAGCTCTCGCGCCGATGGCCCGTGACTAAGATCAGCTTTTTCTCTCCGCGCTCAATCTGAGAAAAGATCTCTGGGGACACAGAAAAGCCTTCTGAGAGCTTGCGATCTTTGACGCGCGCCCAGATCTGTTGCAGGGCATCAATCACGGTGTTTCCCGTGACGAAGATCGTTCTGGGAGAGATGCCCTCACGGAGGAGATTCTCTTTGGCGCGCGCGGTGGGGGCGAAGTGCAGATCAGCGAGATGGTCAGCCAGGACGCGATTGATCTCCTCGGGGAAGGGGCTGTATTTGTTCTGAGTGCGGAGTCCAGCCTCGACGCGCGCCACGGGGATCTGCGCATAGTACGCACTAAGAGAAGCAACAAACGTCGTGGTGGTATCCCCCTGGGTGATGACGACGTCGGGGCGTTCTGTGCGCATGACGGCCTCAAGGGCGATCAGGGCATCCGCAGTGAGCTGATAGAGGCTTTGATTGGGGCGCATGAGATCCAAGTCATGGTCTGGGATGATTTCAAAGATTCTTAATACTTGATCGAGCATCTCTCGATGTTGCGCGGTGACGCAGACGCGCGACTCGATCTCTGGAAATCTTTGAAACTCTTGTAACACTGGGGCGAGCTTGATGGCTTCCGGGCGCGTGCCAAAGACAGTTAGGGTCTTCACGGCATTTATGCTAAAGCTTCGCTGATCGTTTTGTCAAGGGGGCCCCTGGAGGATTACAATGCTGTTCAGCCGACCTCACCCCTTGGGTAGGGGTGAGAGGGATGAAGGGGGCATGGAGATGCGAACGGTGTTCGCGATCGCGGTGTTGAGCTCCATTCTTATAGTGAGCTGTAGTTTCGGGGGCGAGGCTCGCTTGATTGGGCTGGGCGGCGGAACGTTAGTTGACTGGACTGGAGCATTGGGGCTGAGCTTCCCCGTGATGCCGCTCGTGCGGCTCTCCGTGGGGTTGTTTTTCTTAGGGGCCGATCTTGACCTATGGCTTTCGCTGAACTCCATTCAAGCGGTACCGTCAGTGGCGATTCGTTTGCCGGTGTTCGCTTCTCTTGAGCTATACGGGGCCGTGGCGCTCGCGAGCTTTCAGCTCTCCCCTGTCGCCCAGATGATTCCTCGCACGATGATCCGTCTTGGGGCCAATCTTGGGTTTGGGCTGATCTCAGTCTTTGGGGAGCTTGGGCTTTTTGCTCAATGGGAGCTGCCCATCGTGTGGCAGGGGCCACTGGTGGGCCTAGGAATGCAGCTGGGGTTTTAAGATGAGAGTATATTTAGATACATGCTCCTTAAACCGGCCCTTTGACGATCAGACTCAACCTCGTATCCGCCTAGAGGCTGAAGCCATCTTGTGGGTATTGCAGCAGGTTGATCTCGGACACTTTGTGTTATGTACCTCAGAGGTACTTGAGTTTGAGAACCAAAGTCATCCTGATCCCAGCAAACGAGTGAAGGTAGAAGAGCTGTTGAAACGCGGGCGCGAATATGCTAAAACAACAAGGGATATTGAAGAGCGTGCGGAACAGCTTGTACAAGGAGGGCTACGGCCGCTTGATGCTCTTCATGTAGCACGTGCTGAGTCTCTCAAAGCGGATGTGCTACTCACATGCGATGATCGCTTCATCAAAGCAGCTCGGCGTCTAGCCGCGCAATTGAAGGTGAAAGTGCTGAATCCCATAGAGCTTGTTCCTTGGAGGCCTCGATGAAGACCAGAAAGAGAACCGCTGTACAAATCACGCGGGATGGGTTTGCTGCCCTCTGCGATAAGTTGGGCATGGCTGATGCCATCCGATTCATTCAGCTCTTCGATCTCGGGCATGGAGACTATACATCTGAGCGAGCCAGGCTATTTGAAGGGGAGACCGTCAAGAGCCTCGTTGCCCAGATACGACAGAGAAGACGATCCCATCGCAAAAGGTGATCAGCGATGCAGAACACGCTCTACTACGGGGATAATCTAGGGGTTCTACGTAAGCCGCCGACGAACGTCTCGTTCAAGCGTGCGGAGAAAGTACGACAGAACAACGAGCGCGAGAAGAGCCTGCTTGAAGACTAAAAGATCACAACAGCTAAGGCGCACGTGATCGCCACCGCTCCGTACAAAATGAGCACTGCTGCTTGCTCGCTCAGCCCGAACGCTAAGAGCCTGTGGTGCAAATGCCCACGATCAGCTTGCAAGATCGAGCGTTTCTGTTTGAGCCGACGCGCGATCGCCCACGCGGTGTCAGCGATGGGCACGCCCAATAAGAATATTGAGACCAAGATTGACGCATCGTGGGGAGCGCTCAGATCAGCTTGCGTCGCTTGGATCGAAAGAATGGCGAGCCAATACCCCACAAAGTGTGTCCCGCCGTCGCCCAAGAAGACTTTTGCTGGCGCCCAGTTGAAGAACAAAAAGCCCAGCAAGACCCCGACAAAACCCACCGAGAGCGCCAGCACCGCGCTGTTGCCCGATTGATGCGCGAGAAGCGCCGTCGCGCCGAAGATGATAGCTGCAGCCCCCGTAGCGAGGCCATCGAGGCCGTCAAGAAGATTGAACGCATTGATCGCCCCGACGATCCAAAAGAGCGTGAACGGGATCGCTAGCCACCCAAGAGCAATCTCAATCCCAAAGAGAGTGACTGACTGAATAGTCCATCCTGCGACGGCGGCAGCGATTGCCGCGCACAGCACTTGCCCTAAAAGCTTGGCTTTCGGGCTCAGCCCAAAGCGATCATCGAGCAGGCCTACACCAAGCGCCACAAAGCTCCCCAGGGCGAGCTTCCATATCTCGATGGCGCTAAGCAGAGCGAAGACAATCAAAGCTGCTAGGGCTATAGCCCAGCCGCCAATTGCGACAGTGCGTCCATGAGCTTTGTGCGAGTCGTCAGGGGAGTCGAGCAATCCCCATCGCGGGGCTACGTATCGGCTGAGCGCCGTACAGATCAGGCTACTTATTAACCCAACGAAGAATCCTCTCACCACGAGAGATTATAACACGTCAGCGCTTCCCTGCACAGATTAGGGGTGTGTTAGCGCGTTGCTTGCGCGAGCACAGCTCGCCCTGCTGCCAGGGCTGCGCGCTTGAGCACTTCAAGTTCGGGTGTGCTCTCCAAGGGAGTGCTCACGAAGATCGCGATGAACAGAGCCCCTTCCTGCCAGAAGAGCCCGGTCCCATCGGGCTCGGGGGCCAGCTCTGCCGTGCGCCCATCGAGATCGAGAGATTCCGTCTGAGCACCTTGGAGCAAGAGATCACGCGCTTCTGAGATCTTCGTTGGGTCTTTGAACTTGAAGATCGTGATCCCTAGACGCTCGATCTTTCCGCTCCAGGGGCCGTTGGGCGCGGGCGTGTAGAACGCGTGCGAAGAGTAGTCTTCGCCGGGGAAGGCCGGCTCGATCCGCGCCTCCTTGGTCACCAAGATAAAGCCCTCGATCGTATCTGGGATGAGGGTTTCTGGCGCCGGCCCGCTGGTCGGTGGGCCAGCACTCATCAGAAAGAAGACCACACCCACAAGGGCTGCGCCAACGGCAAGCAAAATCCACAGAAGAGTATTATTCATAGCTTTATCTTAAAAGAGACGGGCCGATGACGTCAAGATGCGCTCTTGTTTGCTTGGGCGTTATGCTTTTCGTTAGAATACCCAGCGAAAATGGACCGCTATATTGCTCTAGGTGTCTTCATCGCGGCCTACGGGTTCTTCGTGCTCCTTCCCAAGCACCGTTCGTGGGTAGCTGTAGCTGGGGCGCTCGCGTTGATGTTGAGTGGCGTCGTCTCCCCAGCGTTGGTCTTCTTCGGCGAGGGCGAGAAAGAGTCGCTCATCAGTTGGAACGTGATGGGGATCTTCGTGGGCACGCTCATCTTGGCTGATTTATTTATTTGGTCGCGCGTGCCCCACTTTGTAGCAGAGCGCTTGGTCAACAGATCGCGCAGCGTCTGCTGGGCCATGGTCAAAGTCTGCGCGTTTTCGGGGTTTCTCTCGATCTTCGCCGAGAACGTCGCCGTCGTCTTGATCGTGGCTCCCATCGCGTTTGCGTTAGCAGAGAAGCTCAAGGCCAGCCCGGTCCCGCTCATTATTGGGGTCACGGTCTCATCGAACTTACAGGGGACGGCCACGCTGATTGGCGACCCGGCAAGCATGATCTTCGCTGAATATGCTAATGCGTCGTTCAACGACTTCTTCTGGTACAAGGGGCAGGGACTTGGGATCTTTTTCGCGATTCAGTTTGGATTTTTGACGTCGCTCCCTGTGCTGTGGTGGGCGTTTCGCCATCTCAACCAGAAGGTCGAGCTAGTTGCTGAAGAGAGGGTGATCAGTTGGGGCCCGACGATCTTTTTGGCGACGATGATGCTCGCCCTAGCAATAGCGTCATCGCTCCAAGCGCACAATCTCTTGGGAGCGATTTGTATGATTTGGGGGCTGGGCGGGCTGATCTGGTACGAACTATTAGGGCGCAATGATCGTGAGCGTTTCCCCGACACCCCCTGGGTAATCTTGAAGAGACTCGACTGGGACTCGGCGCTCTTCCTCATGGGGGTCTTCACGATCGTGGGTGCGCTTGTAGAGACGGGCTGGATCACGCTCTTTGCTCGTTGGCTCAAGAGCGTTCTGGGAGCGAATCTTCCCGCCAGCTACAGCGCGATTATTCTCTTCTCGATGCTCGTCTCGGCGTTTGTGGACAACATTCCGTATCTGATGGCGATGATCCCGGTCGTGATGCAGTTGGCGGCGCCGGGGGCGGGGCAAGAAGCCCTGCTCTTTGGGCTGTTGATCGCCGCGAGTTTAGGAGGGAACATCACGCCCATCGGAGCATCAGCCAATATTGTTGGGGCAGGACAGCTCCGCCAGCGCGGGTATATTTTGAGTTTTCGCGAGTTCGGGAGGATCGGGCTGCCGTTTACACTCGCCGCGACGATCCCGGCGGCCATCTTTCTCTATGTGCTGTGGGTGGTTCTTTAGAGTAAAATAGATCGGTCCCCTCACCCCTTACTCCCCTCTCCCTCAGAGGGGAGAGGGGCTGGAGGTGAGGGTTATGCTATGAACACCCCATCGCTTGGTCGGCGGATCTGGCATCATATCTACTCGCGGATGCTGACGGGCGTGGTCTTCGTCGTGCCCGTTATCTTGACGATTTGGGTCTTGCAGTTGCTCTATAATCTCTTAGATGGTCCCTTGCGTTCGCTCTTGAACGCTGTGCTTCGCTATACTCTGAGATGGGAGTTGCCCTCTGGGGTGGGGCTGGTGCTGACGCTGCTGGCCCTCTATATAACGGGGATCTTGGCCACCAATATGCTAGGGCGGCGTTTTCTAGAATTTTGGGAGTCGCTCTTGGCTCGGATGCCCATTGTCAACAGCATCTATAATGCGGCGCGTCAGGTGGTGCGCACGCTCTCCCAGCCGCAAGAGAAATCATTTCAGCGCGTTGTGCTGGTTGAATTCCCTTCTAAGGGACTGTGGACGATCGCGTTTCAGGTGGGCACGATCCAGACGAGCGACGGGCGCGAATGGGTTCGGGTCTACGTGCCCACGACGCCGAACCCGACATCGGGGTACTTGCAGTTCCTTCCTAAGGAAAATGTGCAGTTCACTGCCATTCCTGTGGATGAGGCGCTCAAGATGGTGGTCTCCGGGGGGATTTTAGCGCCGGAGCGCCTCGATATAGGGCTGTCCAAGATAGATCAAAACTCGTAGCTTTCGATCAGTGCAGCATGGCTGAGAGCTTCAATTGGCTGATTAGTGATTGGTACAATAATGAAGACAAAGGGGGAAAAAGAGGATGAAACTCAGCAAGATCGTACTTCTGAGTCTCTTGACGATAGGCATAGGGCTAGGCATGGGCTTCGTTGGTCTCACGGGCTCTAAGACGCTGGTTTCAAGCACAGCCTGGGCGGATGATGACGATCCGACCTGTGGGGGCAATAGCCCCTGCTTTCGGACGATCCAAGCGGCTATAGACGCCCTTCAGCTCCAGCCTCCCCAGTCAGGAACAGTTTATATCCGGCCGGGGCTCTACCGTGAGCATGTGGTCCTCACCAAGAACGTGGCCCTCAAAGGGACAGGGCGGGAGTTAGTGCGGCTCGAGGCTCCCAATCCAACGAAGCCTGCTCTCTTTGTCAAAGGGACCCACCTAAGCGGGCTGAGTGGGCTGGGGATATTTGGCGGTTCAGTGGGAATTCAAGTTGAGGATGCTGAGGTCTTTGAGATCAGCTATAACCGAATCGCAGGGTATACTGAAGCGGGCATCCGCTTGGTGCGCTCCAAGGTAAGCTTATACCACAATGAGCTGTCGCTCGAGGACCTTTTCAGGAGTAGTATAACTATCCTTGAAGGCTCGCAGGCCTTGATTGCCAGCAACGTTGTGCATGGTGAGCTGACTATCCAAGGCGAAGGAAGTTATGCAGACATTCAAGGGAACATCTTGGGTACCATCAGGGTTGCCCAAGGAGGATCAGCTTCTGTTGAGAGGAATCAGTTGGTCAGTGTTTCTGGTGTAGGTAACACAGGAATTCTAGTGAGAGAGGAGGCCGAGGCTACAATCATCGCTAACCATATCCAGGGATACTCTTTTGGCATAGCGGTAATGGGGAAGGCAGACATTAAGAACAACATTATTTTGCAGAATGAATATGGTATTCAAGTGGGAGACCCCGTTCACCGTTTCTCCCAGACTCCAAGGTTCCGCATTGCTCAGAATCGGATCATAGCAAATACACGATGGGGATTGGCCTTGTATCAAGGTCAAAGACTTTCTCCTCACCCAACCGATCCTTATGCGGAAGTTTACAAGAACTGGATTTCCGAGAATGGTTTTGGCTACGGTGGGGGAGGGATAGAATTTGGATCGCAGGTTCGACAGCTTCGATTGAATCTCTTCAATAACTGGATCATAAACAATGGCCTCGGGATCTGTCCCGCCCCAGGTGAGAGCGACCAGGAAACTTTGCGAGGCAGTAAAAACGAGATTCGTGATAATACTGAAGATATTTGCTCAGATGGTGCAAACTACCCCTGGCCGCCGGGGTTTAGAAAGTGAGGCAGGATTGGCTATAGCTCGTAGCGCTCGATGAGCTTCTTCTCTTCCCCGGCGATCTCGGCGCGAATCTCAAAATACTCCGCAAGCCCGGAATGCCGGAGCTTCTCCTTCAAGAGATTATCTATCTGAAAGATCCCCGCGGAGTTGGACATCTTGATCTCAATGCAGATGGGGCGCTTCTCGCCCTTGCGCAACTGCACGTCTTCAATAGCTAATGCTGAGATGGCATGAATCGTCATCGAGCCCGACTCAAATGGGATGCGCGCCCGCCCTTCCTCCATGTCTAAAGCGTCCGCGATCTTGACCACCCCGGCTTCGACTGTCAGCGGCTCGACTTCGGTCTCGTGCGCGTAGACCGCGTGCAAAACTTCTGAAGTGATAATCGCGCGCTCGCGCTCCGGGTAAATATCTCTCAGAAGATCGGGCAATAGATCAGCAGCTAACGCCACCGAGAACGGCTCGTGATTGGTGCGGTGAACGATATGCCCAATATCGTGCAAGCATGCCCCTAAAACGACGATTACTTCCGCATCGTCTTTGGTGAGCTTATGGTGTTTTTCGACGCTGGGCTGCACCCCGGCTTCTATGAGCATCCGCAAGATTTTCAGCGCGAGATTAGCGACAATGCGGATGTGCACCGGGCCGTGATCGTTGATCCCTAGTCTATCAATCGCGTTGATGTTCGAGCAGTACCAGTATGTATTGAGCGTGACGTGTTCGTTGATGCGAGCCACGACGGCTTCGAGCTTTTTATTCTCTCGTGTAGGGATGTTAAGAGCCATAGGGTTTATCGCTCTGGCAGATGCGACGCAATCTCTCTACGCCCTTGATCTCTTCGATGACCTGGGCGACTGCCGGAGGGACGAAAGCTTTCCACTGGTCGCCCTGGAGCATCAGCTCGCGGATCTTTGTGCCGTCCCACTGGGTGCGCTCGACGTAGGGCAGCGCGCGCACAGTGATCCCGCGCTCCTCAAAGAGCTGCTGGACTAAAGGGTTGTTGGAATAGACGATCTCAAACGGCGGGGTGAGGCTGCGAATATGCGCCACATAGAGCGAATTGCGCGCAATATCTTCGATGGGGAGCACATAAGTCGTGATGGAGGGCTCGAGCTCTTCGAGGGCTTTCGTGATCATCATGATGCGCTCCCCTGCGGTGAAGGGGTCTTTGAGGGTATGGCTCTCCTGAGCCGAGCCAATAGCGATGATGAGCTCGTCTATCTCTTTGCTCTGAAAGATCTGTTTGATCACGGCGTGGTGGCCGTTATGGTAGGGCTGGAAGCGCCCTAAGAATAAGCCGCGCTTAATTCTCATGGGGATCTCTCCCTGAGGAACTCTCCGACAGCTTGCGCGACTCTGTCGGCGTTGGGCAGGCCCTCGTCGCCCATCTCGATAATCACAGCGTCATTGGCGGT
>DAIPXV010000011.1:0-29269 GCA_036783095.1 Candidatus Bipolaricaulota bacterium | reverse complement strand
CGACGGTAGGCCCACGGCTTCGGTGATTCTAGCTAGTTCCAAAGTTGTGAGCGGGGTCGTCGGCGCGGGCTTGATGACAACAGTGTTTCCAGCGGCGAGCGCCGGGGCGATCTTGAGCGCCGCGAGCCATAGTGGGAAATTCCAAGGCGTGATCGCGGCGACGACGCCCAAGGGCTCGCGTCGTGTGTATGTAAGATACTCTCCGGGGACGGGGATAGTCTCGCCCATAGTTGCCGGGCCGATCCCGGCGAAATATTCGAAGAGACTAATAGTCGCAGGGATGTCGTGGGCCTGGATCTCTTTGATGGGGCGACCGGTCTCTTGGCACTCTAGAAGGGCGAGTTCATCGAAGCGCTCTTTGAGGGCATTGGCGATAGCTCTTAAGAATTCTCCGCGTTCTTCGTAGGAGCGAGCAGCCCAGTCGAGGAAGGCTTGGGCAGCGGCGTGCACCGCGCGGTCTACGTCGGCTTCAGTAGCGACGGCGCATTCTGCGATAGGCTCTTGGGTAGCGGGATTGCGGACTTCATAGTGTGAGAGTGTCTTGTGCCACTGGCCTCCGATATACAGACCATAAGAACGCATGGGCTCCTCCCGCCGACCCTCTCAAGCTGGAAGCCACCGCATTGAGAGTATACACGGCTTGCTAAGAGAAGACAAGATTAGTGAGCGTGGTGGAGCCGAGCGGAGTCGAACCGCCGACCTCCCGCTTGCAAAGCGGGCGCTCTCCCAGCTGAGCTACGGCCCCGAGGGATAGTTCTAAGTTCAAGTCGCATCGGACTTCAAATAACGAATGAAACCGAAGATGGCCTTAGATATCTCTTCAGTCTTTTGCAAGGCTTGCTTGAACTGATCTTCACTTATATAGCCAAGTTCAAAAGCAACATAGAGCAAACTACGTGCTTCAGCACATGAGCCCCGAGCAATATAAAGAAAATTCACAAAATCTTTCTTTGAGCCGCGCCCAAAACCTTCAGCTATATTCGACATGATTGAGACAGCCGCCCGCTGGATTTGGTCTCTTAAGCCGTGATCTTTATTAAAAGATACCTAATTAAAAGATACCTACTGTTGCGTGAGCTCGTAGATGTCCTTTACGAGGCTCTTAGCAAGCTGCCAAGACTTGATATCTTCAAAACACTCTATGCTGGGCACACTATAGCTGCCTCGAACTTTGCACTTGTAACTTCGAACTTGGCACTATCTCGTGTGGGTCTAGGAAGAATCGAACTTCCGACCTCGCGCTTATCAGGCGCGCGCTCTACCACTGAGCTATAGACCCCCTATCGCCCTCAATATTAGCACCCTTGGACAGAACTGTCAAGACCCCCTATAATGAGCGACCGAGGTGAGAACATGAACCTTCGTATCGTGTGGAAGTACAGTATACTCGCTCTGCTTGTACTGGGCATGGCCTGGAGCAGCCACGCGCAACAGCCAGCGTGGCAGTCGGTCGTGATCGCCGAAGCTGGGTTTTCGAGTGGCGATCTCGTCTATAACTCAGACTTAGCCGTCGCCCCTGATGGGACGGCTTACGTCGTGTGGGCTGACCTAGGCGGGGATATCATGCTCAGCGTTGTACCCCCAGGAGAGACGCTCCAGCCCGGCAGCCCTGTCAATGTCTCCCAGGGTGCTGGAGGAGATTGGCCGGTGACGCCTGCAGTCTCGCTTGGCGGCGGGCGGCTCTGCGTCGTCTGGGAGGGCTGGGATGATTTCGGTGGCGATATCTTCATACGCTGTTCAGATGACGGCGCTCAGACGTGGCTCAGTCCCCCAGTGAGAGTCGCCGAGACTGACGCAGCTTCGGGGCAACACGAGCTCCGGGAGGAATGGGACGGCAACGTAGATGTTTTCGTTGATGCCCAAAAGACCGTCTACGTCGCATGGTTTGAGGATTTCTCCAAGCTCGTCTGGAGCAAATCTTCAGATGGCCAGACGTTCTCGGCGTTTCAGACGCTCCTTGAGACGTTTGACTATCTGCGCTGGCCCCACTGGGCCCAAGGGCCTGATGGCACGCTCTACCTAGCGTACACGCTTGCTGTTAGCACTGACGACGCCGACGTCTACTTCTTCAAGACGAGCGACGGTGGGGCAACATGGGTCGGGCCGACTCAAGTCACCAAGAACCCCGGCTTCTCCGACGCTCCTGAATGGGCGTTTATTGGGAATACTATCTATAACGTCAACGACGACACCGAGCAAGCCCCCGACAGCGCCGACATTATGCTCACGGTCTCGCCCGACGGCGGTGCTACATGGAACCCCAGCGTCGTCATCGCCAAAGATGGGGCTTTTCCGTCCATTGCAAGTGACGGACAGAATCTCTACGTGAGCTTCTCCAGCATCGCCAAAGAAGAGCAGACGGGCTTTGTCTGCTCGACCGACGGCGGGCAGACATGGAAGCGCGACGACATCCCCGATTCCGGGCCGAATTTTGTCTTCTTGGGCTTACGCGGCCCGGGGATTGACGCTTCCGAGACAGCCATCGCTGTAGACGCCCAAGGGAACGTCTATGTTGCGTGGGCGCGTGGCAGCCCTCAATTAAGACAATCGCAGATTATACTCGCTAAGCGCGCTGGATGCTGATTGCCCCCTCATCCCTGGTCCCCTCTCCCTCGCGGGGGAGAGGGGCTGGGGGTGGGAGGAGCCTCCAACTCCGCAAGCTGCTGCTCCCGATAGGCTCTGTCGAGCGCCGCAAGGAGCTCGTCCAGCTCCCCCTCTAAGACGCGATCGAGTTTATAGAGCGTCAGATCTATGCGATGATCGGTGACGCGATTCTGTGGGAAATTATACGTTCTGATCTTCTCGCTGCGCGCCGCAGTGCCGATCTGAATGCGTCGCTGGTGCGTGATCTCTCGCTGCTGCTCTCGCTCGTACTTTTCTTGCAGCCGCGCCCGCAGGAGCTTCAAGGCTTTCTCTTTGTTCTTATGTTGACTGCGTTCTTCTTGACACGTGACGACGATACCCGTGGGCTTATGAACTAAACGCACGGCCGTAGCGACTTTATTGACGTTTTGCCCCCCAGGGCCGCCCGCGCGAAACGCTTCGAACTCTATATCTTCATCACGAATCTGAACCTGCACGTCCTCGATCTCGGGGAGCACGGCAACTGTAGCCGTGCTGGTGTGAATCCTCCCGGCGGCTTCCGTCTCAGGGACGCGCTGGACGCGATGGACCCCGCTCTCGAACTTAAACTTCCCGAACGCCCCCGGCCCTGTTACTTCAAAGACGATCTGCTTAAACCCCCCAAGATCCGTGGGGTGCGCATCAAGGATCTCGATGCGAAGATTATGGGCATCTGCGTACTTTTTGTACATGCGGAAGAGATCCGCGGCAAAGAGCGCAGACTCTTCCCCTCCAGCCCCAGCGCGGATCTCGACGATGGCGTTGCCATCGTCTCGGGGATCTGGAGGGACTAATAAAAGTCTGAGCTCATCAAGAAGCTGCGCGCGCTCGGCTTGGGCGCGTTCCAGCTCCTCCTGGGCCAGGGCGCGCAAATCCCCGTCCCCTTCCAGCAGCTCTCGCGCCTCCGCGATAGTTCTCTCAAGATGCTGTAAGCGCTCGTAGAGCTCCACCGGGCGCTTCAGCCGCGCATACTCCTGAGAAAGCTTTCTATAGTGAGGGCTATTGATAGTCTCCGGTTGACTCAGCTCTCTCTCCAGCTCCTCACATCTCTTCCGGAGATCCTCCAAGTGATGCAACAGCTTCTCCATAGCTTTCTTACTTTATCAAAACCGCAGGTCTTGCGCCAATACAGCTCATATCTGTATAATAAATCAGAATGCGCGTCGAACCCATCGAGAGCGATTTTTTAGTCATCGGCGCGGGGTTGGCGGGACTCTACGCAGCACTGCGAGCTGCTGAGTATGGATCTGTGTGCTTGCTCACCAAGACGAGCCTCTCTGAGACGAACTCCGCGTGGGCGCAAGGGGGCATCGCAGCCGCTATTGACGAGAGCGATTCCCCTCAACTCCATCGCGAAGATACGCTGCGTGCCGGGCGAGGCCTCTGCGACGAGCGCGCCGTGGACGTGTTGGTGCGCGAGGGCCCACAGTGCATCAAAGAGCTTGAGAATCTCGGGGTGCACTTCGATCGCACTCCCTTTGGGTATGAGCTAGGGCGCGAGGGTGGCCACAGCCGCCGGCGCATCGTCCACGCCGGGGGCAGCTCGACGGGCCAGCGCCTCGTCGCTCGGCTCTCCGAGCTTATATTACAGAATCCGCAGATTCGCTTAGTTGAGTACACGCCGGTCATCGAGCTATTAGATAGTGATGGGATCTGTGTGGGCGCACGGGCACTCTGCGAGGGGCGCCATCAGATCGTCTTGGCGCGCGTCACGATCTTAGCTACTGGCGGCGCAGCCGCCCTCTATCAACGGACGACAAACCCACCGGGTGCCACCGGCGAGGGCATCGCGCTGGCGTACCGTGCCGGGGCAGAGTTGGCTGACTTAGAGTTCATTCAGTTCCATCCGACGGCGCTGGCCGTCCCCACCGCGCGCAGCTTTCTCATCACTGAGGCGGTGCGCGGCGAGGGCGCCTATCTCCTCAACGCCCAGGGTGAGCGCTTCATGCCCAAGTACGATGAACGGGCGGAGCTGGCCCCGCGCGATGTCGTCGCCCGCGCGATCTTCGAAGAGATGCGAAAGCTTAAGACTGATCACGTGTTTCTGAGTATGCAGCATCTGAAGCCCGATCTGGTGCGCTCGCGCTTTGCCAACATCTACGAGACGTGTCTTCAGTATGGGCTCGATCTCACTCGCGATCTCATCCCGGTCGCCCCGGCAGCGCACTATACGATCGGGGGCGTGCGCACCGATCTGTGGGGCGAGACGACAGTAAAAAATCTCTTCGCTATCGGAGAGGTCTCGTGCACGGGAGTGCACGGCGCCAATCGCCTCGCGAGCAACTCGCTCTTAGAGTGTTTAGTCTTCGCGCGGCGAGCCGTCGCCGCTGCTGTCCGCCTAGCCCCCCCTCTCCCCCAGAAGAGACCATTCGTCTCTTGTGAAGTCCCTCAGAACGATCCCCAATCTCTTGAGCAGATCAAGCAGATCATGACAAAGCACGTTGGACTGGTGCGTGACCGCGAAGGGTTAGAGTATGCCCTGCGCGAGCTTAGCGCCCTCCAGACAGACCAGGCCCTCATCGCGCGGCTGATCGCCCAGAGCGCGCTCTTCCGCACCGAGAGCCGAGGCGTCCACATTCGGTCTGATTTCCCTCACGAAGACCCTCGCCTCCAAGCCCATACTATTGTACAGAAAGATCGTCCAATACGCTGGGAAAAGACTCTGCAGATGGAATCGCCATGAATGAGCTCAATAGCTTCACGCTGCGCCAGATCATCACAAGGGCGCTTGAAGAGGACATCGGCTCTGGGGACGTGACGACGGGAGCGATCTGCGAGCCCGATCAAATGGGGCGCGCGGTCATTCGTACGAAAGAACCTTGTGTGGCCGCTGGTGTGCCTCTCGCTCAACTCGTCTTTGAGATGCTCGACGCTCAGATAGAGTTTACGCCGCGCGTGCGCGATGGCGAGCGGCTTTCCGCTCATCAGACTGTCGCCGAGATCAGCGGGCGATTGCGAGCGATCCTGATGGGCGAGCGCACCGCGCTTAACTTCTTACAGAGACTGAGCGGGATCGCAACGATGACTGCACGCTACGTCGAAGCCGTCAAAGATTTTTCTGTAAAAATTTTGGACACGCGCAAGACCGCGCCGGGGCTAAGAGTCTTAGACAAATACGCCGTCAGGGTTGGGGGCGGACAGAATCACCGCATAGGGCTCTTCGACGGCATACTGATTAAGACCAATCACATTCGGGCCGCGGGCGGAATTGCAAAAGCTGTCGAGCGCGTGCGCCGCTTGGCCCCGACGACCCTCAAGATCGAAGTCGAGGTGAAGAACCTCCAAGAGTTCCACGAGGCACTCGCCGCCGGCGCGGATATCATCATGCTCGACAATATGTCGCTTGAAGAGATGCGTCGGGCTGCTACAATAGTCAAGAGCGCAGGAGGTCGAGGTCCGATGCTCGAAGCCTCCGGTGGCGTGAACTTGGAGAACGTGCGCGAGATCGCGGCCACGGGTGTAGACTTCATCTCCGTCGGCGCGCTCACGCACTCTGTCAAAGCGATTGATATGCACCTGGAGGTGCTTGTGCCATGACCGTCGTCGAACAGTTAGAGATTGCCCAAGAGATTAAAAGACTGAAAGCCAAGAAGAATGCCGTGATCTTAGCGCATAACTATCAACTTCCCGAAGTGCAAGATATTGCTGACTTCATCGGGGATTCGTTGGGGCTCTCCCAAGCCGCCGCCAAGACCGATGCAGATATTATCGTCTTCTGCGGCGTGCACTTTATGGCCGAGACGGCTTCGATTATCTGCCCAGAGAAAAGAGTCCTGCTGCCCGATCTAGAAGCGGGCTGTTCGCTCGCCGCGACGATCAACGCTGAACAACTCCGTCAATGGAAGGCTGAGCATCCCAACGCGGTCGTTGTCTCGTACGTGAACACGACGGCTGAAGTAAAGGCCGAGTCAGATTACTGTTGCACTTCAACAAACGCGCTCAAAGTCATTCAGGCGATACCGCCCGACAGGGAGATTCTCTTTCTGCCTGATATGTTCTTAGGGGCATATCTGCAGAAAGTGACAGGACGGAAGATGCACATCTGGCCGGGGGAGTGCCACGTGCACGCGGGGATTCGTCCACGAGACATCGAGGCGATGCGCGCCGCCCACCCCGAAGCGGATATGCTCGTCCATCCTGAGTGCGGGTGTTCGTCTTCGTGTATGTACTATCAAGCGACGGGCGCGCTCAAGGGCGAAGTGCACATTCTCTCGACTGAGGGGATGGTCAGGCACGCCCGTCAGAGCTCGGCGCGCGAATTTGTCGTCGCCACGGAAGTTGGGATCTTGCACAGGCTGCGCAAGGAAGCCCCAGGGAAGACGTTCTACCCTGTCAACGAGCGGGCGATCTGCGAGTATATGAAGAAGATCACGCTCGAGAAAGTCTTGAGGTCACTGCAAGACGAAGTCTATGAGGTCCGCGTGCCGGAGCCAACAGCCAGCAAAGCGCGCCGAGCGATTGAACGAATGTTAGCGATCGTGTAGATTTGACAATGTGTTCCCCATAAACTTAGACTGGGACGATGAAAGCGTTGAGCACATTGCGAAGCACCGGATCGAACCGGAAGAGATCGAATCAGTCTGTCGGAGACGCCATCTTCGAGAGCGAGGGCGACAAGGCCGTTTTTATCTCTTGGGCCAGACTGCAGAGGGCCGCTATCTGTTTATTGTTTTGGCCCGTCGGCGGTCTGGGCACTATCGGGTGGTGACTGCGCGAGAGATGACGGACAATGAGCGACGGCGCTACCGCAAGAAAATGAGGAGGGCACATGGTTAGAAAAAGGCAGATTCTGCGTTTCTCATCCCTTGGAGAAGAGCGCGCATTTTGGCAGAAACACGATGCCTTTGAGGTCCTTGGTGAAGAGGATTGGGAGGTTGTCGAAGGCGGGACGCCGGTGCGCTCGCTGTACATCGTTCGGGTAGGCCGTCATGGCGCGCTGGTGCGCATTCCCAAAGCTTTTTTGGAACGGCTGGGGGCCAGGAAGGGGCAGAAGCTCCGAGTTTGGACGGAGGGGCATCGGCTGGTGCTGGAGGCTCTCGGTACCTGAAGAGAAGCGCTTTTGCTCTGCCGGGGCCAGCAGAGCACGACGGGCTATTGCACGGATGTTAGCGATCGTGTGAAATCACTTCGGTATTTTTGGTGATGGGAGTGTGCTGCGGCGCTTAATGATATAGCCCCACACGGCAAGGTAGGCAAGAACGATGGTAATGCGCATCCAGGGGTAGAGGGGGTTAGGACTGCCAAAGAGTTCGTTCATCAAGCCATAAGTCACTGCAGAAGCTGATGCTGCGATCCCGCTGAACCATAGGGAAAACTTTACCAAGCGTGGATATTTAGTCGCGAGTTGCGAAGAATTCATCACAATAGTAAACCATTGAAAGATCAAGGTTAGTGCGAGTCCAAAATTCCTCCACACCTCGATGGCTTCATCCATAATGATCACCTAATTCTTTATAACCCTTCACAAGGTCGTTGTCAAGAGAGGGGCTACAGAAAATTTATACTCAGCAAACTTCATCTTCCTTAACGAGCCCTTTAGATCTCAAAACTCGGACGTATTCTGCCCGTCTCAGCTGACACCGAATCAGTTGATGGAACTGCTCTTCGTCGAGCCTAAGTTGTTGGCGAATGTAATAAGGTAATCTCCCTTTCAGCTCACCGCGCTTGTGAGGCACCTTGACCCAAAGAACCAGTCTTGATCCACAATAGAAGAAAGCCAAGGTATCCCGACCCTCTCGGATCTCCATCCTGAGCTTCTTGAAGGCACGCAGGACTTCAACAACCTTCACAATCTATCGGCTCTCTATAATTTGAGAGAGATACTCCCAAATAGAGTGAGCTTCTCCTTCTAAAGATTGGCAATGTTCTGCAAGCTCAAGGTACAGATCGCACACCGTCCGTCGCAAATCGCTGAGAGCTTCCATCTCCGTCTCTCCGTAGCCGAATACCTCAAGATCGTGCGCGTAAGCGATCACTTGATCAGCGTCATACTCCAAGGAAACGGCTATGGGTGCCTTCAAAAACAGCTTAGGATGATGAAGGCTATAGAGCAGCAGAGGTTTACTTACAGCGATCTGTTGATATCCACGCTGAGCTGTAGGAAGTCTCATATTTTTATCATAACACGTTTGCTCTATCAAAGCTAGTAAGAGAGCACTATTGAGAATATTTCGAGATTGCCCTACAATGATTGTATCATGCAGCGCGTCTTGGTCGGCATGAGCGGCGGCGTAGATAGCTCTGTTGCCGCACTGTTACTTAAGCAGCAGGGCTACGAAGTTATTGGGGTGACTCTGAATCTTTGGTCGTACGAAGGTCGCCAGGAGCCCTATAACGAATGCTGCTCGCTCGAAGTGCGCGCCGTCGCTCAACAGTTGGGCATCGAGCATCACTTTATAGACGCGGGTCAAGAGTTCAAAGAGCGCGTCGTAGATGTCTTTCTTGCCGAGCACGCCCAAGGGCGCACCCCCAGCCCCTGCGGCCGATGCAATCGCCTCGTGCGCTTCCCCATTCTCTTAGAGCTTGCGGATCGCTTCGGCTGCGACTTCTTAGCGACGGGCCACCACGCCCGCATCGCCGTTGAAAACGGAATCTATTATCTCTTAACGAGCAAGGACCCGCTCAAAGATCAGTCGTACTTTCTCTACGGGCTCACGCAAGAGCAACTGAAAAGAATTCTCTTTCCCGTGGGGGATCTCCTCAAGAGCGAGGTCTGGCAAATCGCGAAAGCACATAATTTAGTCTCAGCCCGCAAGCCCGAAAGCATGGACTTGTGCTTCATCCCCCAGGGGGATTATCGGGCGTATCTCCGGGCGCATCTTGATGGGCTAGTACAGCCTGGGGAGATCGTGGACACGTCAGGCCGAGTCGTGGGACGGCACGAGGGCTTGGCATTCTATACGATTGGGCAGCGTCATGGGCTAGGAGTAGCGCTCGGCGAGCGCGTCTACGTCGTGGGCTTCGATTACGAGAAGAATAGACTGATCGTGGGGGACGAGCGCGCGTTGCTTTCGGAAGGCTTGATCGCGACGGACGTGAACTGGCCCTCACCCCTCCCCCCTCTCCCGTGGGTGAGCCACGGGAGAGGGGCCGGGGGTGAGGGCGTTACCGTGAAGATTCGCTATCGCAGCCCGCGCGTGCCCGCGACGTTGGAGCTCTTAGACGATGGCCGCGTGCACGTGCGCTTTGCCCAGCCCCAGCGAGCGGTCACGCCGGGGCAGATCGCGGTCTTCTACGAGGGTGAACGAGTGCTCGGCGGCGGCGTCATCGAGCACGCCCTACGGCAAGCAGATATCTCCCAGACGGTTGCTGGAAATTCTGTTCTGATCGAGCACAACTGATCCGCGAAAATTATCTGAGAGATACCCGCACTTCCGCAAGGTTGCCGCCACGCCCCACAGCCCATTCTCAGCGATAATGTTTGAGCCCAGCTCCGTCTGCGATGCCCCCGTGAGCAAGACCCCTGAGCCCTTGTTCTGAGCGATTTCGCTCTCAAAGATTCTGACAGTGCCAAGGCTCTCGATCCCAGAGCGCCTGCTGGCTTTGATGAGCGTTCGCGTCACAGAAGCTGTGCCCCAAATTTCTAAACCGTTCTCGCGGCTGCGCTCCACCCGGCTGTCGCGAAGCTCAATAGACGCATCGGGGGAGACGTACACCCCCCAGCCGTTCCCTGTAATATCTGAGTTCTGCGCAGAGACGTGGGCCGCATCTAGCACGTAGACGCCGACCCAGGGATTGCGCGCAATACGAACAGAGTCAAGAGTGACACGCGCCACACCGCGCGCTTGCAGCCCTGACGGACAGAGTAGCTCGGGATAGAAGATCGCGCACTCTTTACCATGCTGAGGGCTTTCCGACGCTCTGAGCGCTTCTGTGAGCGCAAGATTTCTCAGAATCACAGTGATGGGTACGTCGCTCTGCACGAAGATGACAGGGAAGCCAGGCTTGCCCCCGCGAATTACTGTCCGTTCGCTCCCCGCGCCTTCTACCGTGAGATTCTTTGTGATAGTGAGATTCTCTGTGCAAACCCCAGGGGCAAGAGCGATAGAATCTCCGTCGCGCGCCGTATCAATGATCGCCTGGAGGGATTCTCTAGCGCAGTCTACGGCGCGCTCTTGAGCACTATAGCTCACAAGCACACTCAGCAATCCCGCAATGATCACTGCTCGCATGGCCTTCATTATACTGTCGAATTTGCCTTGGCGCTCAAGATTCTTTATGATAGCACCGGGGATGAGAGGAATGATCGCGACCAAACGCTGCCCACCCGCTGAGGGGCTCATAGCTACAGCGACATATTATATCCATCAAGGCAAGCGCAAGCTGGGAGAGGAGTCCATTCAAGTCTTCGAGCTACCAGCTCATCATGGGTATCACTTGCAGAGCGCTCTGGTGCTCCAGTGGCCACTGCCCCACACGCAACGGATCACCCTTGAGCTTGACCCGTTCTGGCGTCCCCGTGCTGCACAGATCGAACTGAACGGGTCAGGACACTCCGCACAAGCACGCTACCAGATCGAAGGGGCGCAGCTCTGGGCAGCTCTTGCAATGCCAGGGCAACGCCCCGTGGAGCTTGCGCGCCCCTGGGAGGCAGCGGCGTTTGATCATCCTTCCGCGCTCTTTGCTGCGGTGTTGTGCAAGCAGTCCGCGCTCGCCCCCGGCGACAGCGCCCCGATCAATCTCATGCACATTGCGATCCCCTCGTTGGAGCCCCTCCCCCTACGTGGCACCTGGGCCCGGCTCTTCGATCACACCCATTCTTTTGAGCTGGGGAATTTCTTTGTGAAAGAGTTCGCCGTGACATCCCAATCCAAAGAGTTCTTACACATTTGGGCTGACGAGCCGGGGATTCCTTTGCGTCTGGAGCGCTCAGAGCAAGGGGAGCTCATGCGCTTTGAGTGCGTGCGCTATCGGCTCTTTCGGGATTAGAGAGCCCAGATCAGCGCTCCGAGAATGACCAAGCTTGCAAGCGCTATCCCATCGCGCCAGGTAAAACGCGGCTGGTAGAGCCGGGTGCGCGGACGATCGGGATCGTAGCAGCGGGCGGCCATCGCCTCCGCGAGAGCTTCTGCTCGGAGCAGTGTATTTCTCAGCAACGGCACCAAAATCCCGACGATCTTGCGGGCGCGCTCGGCGATGCTCCCTTCAAAGGGGTCAATGCCGCGGGCACGCATCGCCTTGATGAGCATATCGGCTTCATCGAGGATTAACGGGACGAAGCGCAGCGAGACGCTGAACATCAGCGCCAGCCCCCGTACGGACATTCTGAGCTTGGCCAGGGGCAGCAAGAGACCTTCGAGGCCGTCGGCAAGCTGCAGCGCTGAGGTCGTCACCCCCAGCAGCGCGCTGATCAGCCCAAAGAAGATCAATCGAGCTGAGAGCATGGCGCCGGTTCGCAAGCCCTCATCAGAGATTTTGAATGGCCCCCACTGCCAGATGGGGGTGCCCGGAGCGCCAAAGAGCTGCAGGAGCGCACTGAGCGCGATCAAGACCGTCAGCGCTTGCACCGCGCGCACCAGTGGCCAAAAGCCAACCCGCCCCACCATCACGGCTATCAAAATAAACCCAGCAAAGAGCAGATAGTCCCATAGTGAATCCAAGAAGAAGACAGCTATAGCTAATACGAGCGCTGCGAAGATCTTGGTGCGCGGGTCGAGCTTATGCAGAAACGAGTCTTTGGGTTGGTAGCGGCCGACGAGCTTGCGCAGGGTCATAGAGTCACTCTATCTTACGAAGATTGTCGCAACCACGCAAAGCAATTAAAATAGAAGAGACTATGCGCGCTCTAGCCCTCTTGTTGATCACAGCGTATCAGAAGCTGCTCTCGCCGATGCTGCCTCGGAGCTGTCGGTTCTATCCCTCATGCTCAGAGTACGCCAAGCAAGCGATCCAAAAGTACGGGATCGCGAAGGGGGGTTGGCTCGCTCTCAAGAGGATTGCTCGGTGCCATCCGGGCACCCCCGGCGGGCTCGATCCCGTCCCCTAGCTGCGCTATAATCAAAACGATGAGCACCCTCACGCGCACCGATGAGTTTCGACTCGTATCGTCATTCACGCCACGCGGCGATCAGCCTAAGGCCATCCGCGAACTGACCGAGGGCCTCCAAGCGGGCTTGAAGCACCAAACACTGCTCGGCGTCACCGGCTCCGGCAAGCCGTTTACGATCGCTCACGTCATCCAGAACGTCCAAAAGCCCACGCTCGTCATCGCCCACAATAAGACGCTCGCCGCCCAGCTGTGCAACGAGTTTCGCGAGTTCTTCCCGCACAACGCCGTGCACTACTTCGTCAGCTACTATGACTACTATCAGCCCGAAGCATACATCCCGCAGACGGACACTTATATCGAGAAAGACGCTTCGATCAACGACGAGATAGATCGTCTGCGCCACGCGGCGACCAGCGCGCTCTTAGAGCGCCGCGACGTGATCATCGTGGCGAGCGTCTCGTGCATCTACGGGCTGGGCACTCCCCAAGAATACGCCGCGATGACGCTCCCGCTGCGCAAGGGCGCCATAGTCTCGCGCGACGAGATCCTACATAGACTCGTGGAGCTCCAGTACGAACGCAACGAGATTGGCTTTGGACGCGGGACTTTTCGCGCCAAGGGCGATGTAATCGAAGTCATCCCCGCGTACAGCGAGAATGCCATCAGAATTGAGCTCTTCGGCGACGAAATCGAAAGACTCTCAGAACTTGACGCGCTCACTGGCAAGCGCCTGCGAGACCTGGACTTCACCGTGATCTATCCGGCGACCCACTGGGTCACCGGAAAAGAGAAGCTCATGCGCGCGATTGAGTCCATTCGCACTGAGCTTGAGGAGCGCCTGGCGGAGTTGCGCTCACAGGGCAAGCTCCTCGAAGCGCAGCGCCTGGAACAGCGCACCCTGCACGATCTGGAGATGCTCCAAGAGCTGGGGTACTGCCCAGGGATCGAAAACTACTCGCGCCATCTTGACGGACGCAAGCCCGGCGAACCCCCATGCACACTTATCGATTACTTCCCTAAAGATTTCTTGATGGTCATCGACGAATCTCACCAGACGATCCCTCAGATCCGCGGGATGTACAACGGAGACCGCTCGCGCAAAGAAACCCTCATCGAATACGGCTTTCGGCTGCCGTCGGCCCTCGATAATCGCCCGCTGAAGTTTGAAGAGTTTGAGCGCAAGATGAACCAAGTCATCTACGTCTCGGCGACGCCAGGGCCCTATGAGCGGGCTAAGAGCCAGAAGATCGTGGAGCAGATCATCCGGCCCACGGGCCTGGTGGACCCCGAAGTCATCGTGCGTCCGGTTCGAGGACAGATTGACGATCTTATCGCTGAGATTAGGAAAGTCACGCAGCGAGGTGAGCGCGCCTTGGTCACGACGCTCACCAAGAAGATGGCCGAAGATTTGACAGAATATCTGACGGAGCTGGGGATCAAAGCGCGCTACTTGCACTCGGAGATCGAGACTTTAGATCGCGTCGATATTCTGCACGATCTGCGTCTGGGGGAGTTCGATGTCTTAGTTGGGGTCAATCTATTGCGCGAGGGGCTGGATCTGCCAGAAGTTTCTCTCGTTGCGATCCTAGACGCCGACAAAGAGGGGTTCTTGCGCTCAGAAACTTCGCTTATTCAGACGATCGGGAGAGCGGCGCGCAACGTGCGTGGGCGAGTTATTCTCTATGCTGACGTCGTGACGGACTCGATGGCGCGAGCGCTCGCGGAGACGCAGCGGCGGCGCCAGCTCCAGCTAGAGTATAACGAGCAGCACGGGATCACGCCGGAGACGGTGAAGAAAGCGATCAAAGAATTTATGCCGGAGCTAGCGCGCGAGCGCAAAGAGAAGAGAGCTGCTAGAGTCGCGGCCAAGACCCCCGCGGATTTGGCTAAGCTCATCAAGGATCTGGAGCGCGAGATGTTTGAGGCGGCCAAGCGCTTGGAGTTTGAGAAGGCCGCCAAGCTCCGCGATGAGATCAGAGAGCTGCGACGAGAGCTCGTGGGAATTGAGGGTTGAAGTCAACGGTGGTGTGATATAATTATAACTTGTGAGGTGTCAAATCATGAACCAAGCTGTTTGGAAAGGCATTGTGAAAGGGAAGAAGATCATACTCAACGACCAAGAAGTCAGGCTTCCCGACGGCACAGAAGTCTTGGTAACCCCATTGACTGCTGCCAAGGGATCACCTGAAGCAATTTTAGCTGCTATGGACGCCCCACCTCATCTTAAGCCCCAAGATGTCGAGGAACTGCGGCGCTTGATCGAAGGGGGTAAGCGTCCGGTTCGGTTCGTCAATCCCCTCACACACAAACGGTAACTCGTGGCCACCTATCTTCTTGACACATCAACTTTTAGTTTTCTGATGCAACAGCACCCAAAAGTACGTGCTCATATAGCCTCACTGAGCTCAAGGGATCGCATCGTGATCTGTCCTATCGTGCGCGGCGACGAGAATGATCTATGGATTGCAGCTACAGCTCAAACAATGGGAGCTATTCTCATATCTTCTGATAGGGACTTTCGAAAAGTGAGCGGCCTAAAGCTTGAAGATTGGACGATATGAGAGCCAGTTTGCACATCCCGCCTGCTCTCCTTAAGATAGTCCATCTCCAATCTATGAAACTGTGAATGAGGGTAGAGCTATGAGCACGGAGAAGATCACCCCAAGGAGCCAAGACTTTTCGGCATGGTACAACGAGGTCGTCCAACGGGCGGAACTCGCAGATTACGCCCCCGTGCGCGGCTGCATGGTCATTCGCCCCTATGGCTACGCACTCTGGGAGAACCTTCAAAGAGAGCTGGACCGGCGCTTCAAAGCCACCGGCCACAAGAACGCGTACTTCCCGCTCTTTATCCCGTTGAGCTTCATCCAAAAAGAAGCCGAACATATTGCGGGATTCTCTCCAGAGCTCGCGGTCGTCACCCACGGCGGCGGCGAACAGTTGGCCGAACCCCTCGTCGTCCGCCCAACTTCAGAGACGATCATCGGCTATATGTTCAAGCAATGGATTAAGTCGTATAGAGATCTCCCCTTGCTCATCAACCAATGGGCCAACGTTGTGCGCTGGGAGATGCGCCCGCGGCTCTTCTTGAGGACTCTAGAGTTTCTGTGGCAGGAGGGGCACACGGCTCATGCCACCGAGGAGGAAGCTGAAGAAGAAACCCTGAGAATGCTCAATATCTACGTAGACGTGGCCCAGAACGAAGCAGCGATCCCCGTCATCGCGGGGCGCAAGAGCGAGTCGGAGAAGTTCGCTGGAGCTCTGCGCAGCTATACGATCGAAGCGATGATGGGCGACAAGCGGGCCCTGCAAGCGGGCACCTCCCACAATCTGGGCCAGAACTTCGCAAAAGCGTTTGAGATTCAGTATCTCGACAAAAATAATCAATTGCAATACTGCTGGACCACAAGCTGGGGCATGAGCACGCGCATGATTGGCGCGATCATCATGACCCACGGGGACGACCAAGGGCTGATTCTCCCCCCCAGGCTCGCGCCGATCCAAGTGATCGTCGTGCCTATCTGGAAGTCTGGGAACCAAGATGAGAAAGCGAAAGTCTTAGAAGGCGTCGAGCGCGTCAAGAGGGCGCTAGGGGAGCGCGTGCGTCTGGAAATAGACGCTCGCGAGGAGTACTCCCCCGGCTGGCGCTTCAACGAATGGGAGCTACGCGGTGTGCCCTTGCGCATTGAGATCGGGCCCAAAGATATATCGAAAGATCAAGTGGTGCTGGCGCGACGCGACACGGGAGAGAAAATCGCGATCCCGCAAGAGCAACTCATAGAGCGCGTCCCCGTGCTTTTGAACGAGATCCAAAAGAACCTCTTTGAGCGCGCCAAGCGATTCCAAGATGAAAACACATTTGAGCTCGATGACTATGAGAAATTCAAAGAATTTATGGAGGGAGAGGGCAGCCGCGGCTTTGTCAGGGCGTACTGGTGTGGGGAACGCGAGTGCGAAGCTCAGATCAAAGCCGAGACCAAAGCCACGACGCGCTGCATCCCATTTGAGCAGCCGGGCCGACCAGGGAAATGCATCCGCTGCGGCAAGGATGCTCAAGAGCAAGCGATCTTCGCGAAAGCTTATTAATCGTGAGAGGGAGGCAAAAATCTATGGCGCTCGCTGAAGGGACGGTAGCTCCCAAGATCGAGACAGTAGATCAAGACGGAAGGAGAGTGACGCTCGACTTTCAGGGCGTGACGGTGCTCTATTTCTACCCCAAAGACGACACGCCCGGCTGCACTGCCGAAGCGTGCTCGTTCCGGGACGATCTGAAGGAGTTTGAGCGGCGCGGGGTCAAAGTCTACGGTATAAGCACCGATGACGCTGCGTCGCACAAGAAGTTCGCTCAGAAGTTTGGGCTGAATTTCCCGCTGCTGGCTGATCCGGAGAAAAAGATCTGTCGCGACTACGATGTCTTAAACTTTCTGGGATTTGCGCAGCGCGTGACGTTCATCATCAAAGACGGCTTGATCAAGAAGGTCTTTCCTAAAGTGAATCCCAAGGGACACAGCCAGGAGGTGCTGGCGGCGCTGGACGCTCTCTGATCACGCGCGGATCTCTTGTCTCTGGAAGAGCACGTAGCTTACCGCAAAGAGCAGGATCGTCCCGGCGATCAGCCCTGTCAATTGCGGCCAGACAAGCATCAAGCTTTGACTGAGCGGCAGCGGCGTGGGCACCGCCCACTGGAGCTGAATAAGTTGGATGGGCAACAACGGCCCAAACGCCCGCACTGCTGGGTTCAAGAACGCGAGGATCGCCTCGGCATAGAGAGTGTTGGGCGACAACCGCGCCAAAAAGAGCTCTAGCTGTATCTGATTGAACGCCCCGCGCGCCAGCCCCTGCGAGATCAAGCCGATAAGCATCCCCCAAAAGACTGTGAAAAAAAGCCAGACGGCGATCGCAGCTAAGGCTGCTGTCGCCGGCTGACGAAAGCGAATCGAGCAGACCAGCGCGATTCCCAGCCACACTCCCCCATACGCAATCGTCGCAACTAAGAAGAGCAGCCCACGAGCAACTTCTTCGCCCGTGGGCGGCACCCCCAGCCGAAAGAGCCCCAGCCCCACGATCATCAGCCAGATCGCCGTCAGCACTAATGCGAGCGTGAAGAGCCCCCCCAAAAATTTCCCCAACAGCAGGGCATCGCGATAGATCGGCTGGGCGAGCACCCGCGAGAGCGTCCGCCTATTAAATTCCCCATTGACCGCGTCAAAGCCCAATGCTATTGCGACCAACGGCACCAAAAACCCCAGAAAGCCCACGAACGCCGGTAGAGGCGAATCCGACGGCGCCGTCGTGAAGAGCCTTAAGAAAAGAAATTCATCAGAGCTTGAGGGCAAGCCCTGCAGGGCGAAGTACATCGTCCCGGCAGCCGTCAGCAGAATGATCATCTCAAGAATTCCCATGCGCACGCTTGTCAAGTGATCGGCCATCTCTTTGGCGACGACAACCCACAGCCCGCGCCACGGCGAGCCCTCCCGAACGGGCTTCATACGGCCATCACCCCTTGGAAGTAGCGTTGATAGACCTCATCTAAGCTTGGCTCTTCCAGCCCCAACGACAACACCTGGGCTCCGGCGTGTACAGCAGCACGCGCGACTTCCGCGCGAATATCTTCTTGGGCTTCGATCGTATAGAGATCGCTGTCGAGCTTTTGGGCGCGCATCGCGCCGGAAATCTTCTGGAGAGTGCTCGTCAGATCGGGTCCACGAGCCCTTATATGAACGCGATAGGCTCCACCCAAGACCTGGCGCGCCAGCTCGGCGACCGTGCCCTCAAGGACCATCCGCCCCTGATGGAAAAGCCCGACACGATCGCAGACCGCTTGCACTTGGTGTAATAAGTGCGACGCGAGCAAGACCGTGATCTTCTCTTCCCTGAACGTGCGGATGATCTGCAAGAACTCGCGGGCGGCTTCGGGATCGAGCCCCAGCGTCGGCTCGTCTAAAATAATTACTTGGGGATGCTTGAGAAGAATCTCTGCGACGCCGAGGCGCTGGCGCATCCCGCGCGAGAACGTCCCCACGCGCCGGTCCGCAACTTCCGCAAGCCCCATGCGCTCCAGGGCGTCAGAGATTCTTCGTTGGGCCACGGGCCGCGATAGCCCATTGAGCTTCGCGATATACGCGAGATTCTCTCGCGCCGTCAGCTCGTCATAGAAGCCCACTTGATCGGGGAGATACCCCACACGCGATTTCACTTCCAACGGTTGGCGCATGGGATCAAATCCCAAGACGCGCGCCCAGCCATCGGTGGGCTCGGTCAGCCCCAACAGCATCAAGATCGTCGTGGTCTTGCCGGAGCCGTTGGGCCCTAGAATCCCAAAGACCTCCCCAGCCCGAATCCGAAGATTTAAGTTATCTACCGCGACGACGTCGCCGTAGCGCTTCGTGAGGTTCTGCGTCTCGATGACAAACTCGCTCATAGTTTATCTTCGCCCAAAGCGCGACACCGCCCAGCCCACAGCGCCCAACGCAATCACGATAATCCCGATCCCGACGATACCCCACAGCGTTGGTGTGACGACCGTGATGCGAAAGTCTTTCGAATCTGAGAGATTTTCGCTGCGCGCGGTGATCGTGAGCATATAGTCTCCGGCGACGGTCTTATCTGAGGGCTTGATCTTCGCGGTGACTTCCGCAGAGCTATCGGGCGCGATCTCGGAAATAGTTTTAGGGTCGAACTCGACGGTCCATCCCGCTGGGGGGAACGAGCTGAGCTCGACATCGCGGGCGGGGGCGCTGCCGGTATTGCGCACGAGGATCTTTAAGCTATTCTCGCGTCCAGCGGTCGCTTGCGCGGAGAGCCGCCCATCGGGCGTAGTGACGTTCAGATCAGCTTGACCGGTGATCACGGCTTTCAGGTCGAGGGCTGCTTGGGCCTGGCCGCCCAAGGCGCGCACGCGGATGGGGTACTCCCCAGCTTGGGCTTGTTTAGGCGGCCGAACTTCGATATCTAAGCTCTTCGACTCGCCAGGCTTGATGGGAAGGCTTGTCACTTCTTCGCTGCCAAAGCGCAGCTTAAACGTCACTTGGAAGCCTTCGGGGGCCTCGGCTTCAAGGTTCACTGTCGTCTCTTGTTCGCCCTTGTTGGTGAGCGTTGCCGAATATCGAAATGTTGTAGTAGAAGAGCCGCGTCGCGTGGGCAGCTCGACCTCAAGCTGAAGCTGCGGGGGCAATTGAGCTTCGACAGTCAGCTCGATGGGGAGCTCGCTCTGAGCTCCTTGGCCCTGGGCGCGCACGACGAAGCGATACGTCCCCGGCTGGACGCCTGCAGGCGGTTCGAGCTTTAAGCTCAATGAGGCTGAGTCGTCCGTGTCTACATAGACGGCTTGGACGGGTCGGCCACCGCCGGTGATCGAGGCCTTCCAGCCCTCCGCGATTTCTTTGACCTGGATGCGCACGAGCTGCGGGGCCAGCCCGCGATTGGAGAGCGTCAGCGAGATCACCACGGTCTCGCCCGCTTGCACCGACTGTGACGGGTACTGGGTCCAGAGCGTCAGCCCTCTGGGCTTCTGCCCAAGAGCCACTCCCGCATAGAGCACCATGAGCATCGCAAAAGATATACTGACTAATCGCTTCATTGATCTCCCTCCCGTATAGGGCTTTCGCTTATTATAGCAAACAGATCCCTGGGGATTGCAACGGTGGGGGACAAGCCAAATCGCTCGATAAGTTGTTACAAAGGGTTAAAGAAGCCATCGAGCTTTACTTGGAAGCCTTCCCTCAGCATCAGCGGCTTGGTGAGTTCATCGGGATACAACGGGTAAGTGTAAAGCTCTCTCGCGCCAAATGAGCGACAAAGAGATCCCCATCCATCAAGGTGAAGACACTAGAGAGAGAAGACAAGGGATTGCAACGATGGCGAAGATGTGGCAAACTTACGAATGAACTCTTGCGAGAGGGGTGAACCATGAGCGCCGTCAAGGAACAAGCCAAAGCTTTGATAGAAGGGCTTCCTGATGATGTGGTGCGGAGCTTGCTAGATTTTTTAGAAAGATTGCAGGAGTGGGAAGCAACCCGTGAAATCCTCGAGGATGAAGAGTTCTCGAAAGCGATAGAGCAAGGGCTTCACGATATTCAAGCAGGACGTACTATCGAATGGCGTGCCATCAAACGAACGGATGTATAAGGTCAGGCTGTCAGATACTGCAAGGAAAGCCTATGAGCGCCTGGAGCTCAAAAGGGCTGAACAGCTCGATCGGTGCTTCAAGGTTCTCGAAGAAAATCCTTTTGATTTTAGAAATCACGATATAAAGAAGCTGCATGGGCCGCTGCAAGGATTGCTCCGCTTACGCAAAGGCAAGCTGCGGATTGTCTATCGCGTGAACACTGATCAAAAAACTGTAGAAGTTATAGCAATCAAGACACGAGAACAAGCCTACCGAAGGAGAAGACCATGAGCGCGGACAAGATCATCATTCGCGGCGCACGAGAGCACAATCTCAAAAATATAGACCTAGAGCTGCCCAGAAATAAACTGATCGTCTTCACGGGGATCTCTGGGTCGGGCAAATCGTCGCTAGCATTTGATACGATCTACGCCGAGGGCCAACGACGCTACGTCGAGTCTCTCTCGGCCTACGCGCGACAGTTCTTGGGCCAGATGGACAAGCCCGACGTGGACTTCATCGAAGGGCTCTCTCCGGCGATCTCCATAGATCAGAAGACTGTCCACAAAAATCCGCGTTCTACTGTGGGCACGGTCACGGAAATTTATGATTATCTCAGACTGCTCTTCGCGCGGATCGGCAAGCCTCACTGCTATAAGTGTGGCCGCCCCATCGCGCAACAGACTGCCCAACAGATCGTGGATCAGATCTTAGAGCTTGACGAGGGTACTAAAATTCAGATTCTCGCCCCCATCGCCCGCGGGCGCAAAGGCGAGTACAAAAAAGTCTTCGAAGAGCTGCGCAAAGAGGGCTTCGTCCGCGTGCGCGTCAACGGCGAGATCAAAGACCTCACTACAGATGAGATCGCCCTCGACAAGAAGAAGAAACACTCGATCGAGATCGTCGTAGATCGTCTTGTCGTGCGGCGCGACAACAAGAACAGAATCGCTGATGCCGTCGAGACCGCGCTCAAAAGAGCCAACGGCTTGGTGCTCGTTGACGTCGTTGACCAAAAGAGAGAGATTCTCTTCAGCGAGCAGTTTGCGTGTCCTGACTGTGGGATCAGCTACGAGAAGATCGAGCCAAGGCTCTTCTCGTTCAACAGTCCCTTCGGGTCGTGCCCCACGTGTACGGGCTTGGGCTTCAAGATGGAGATAGACCCAGAGAGAGTGATTGATCCCAAGAAATCGCTCAGAGACGGAGGGCTCATCCCGTGGGCCGATCGGCACAGCAAATGGCTGTGGGGCGTGCTCTTAGGGGTCTGCAAGATGTACAAGATCGATCCCGATAAGCCCTTGGGCAGGCTCCCCAAAGAACAGCTTGAGATCTTGCTCTACGGCACCAACGGCATCCCCGTCACCTTCCCCTATACGAATCGCTACGGGCGGACACGATATTTTATGGACTACTACGAAGGGTTGATCCCGGCGCTAGAGCGCGCCTATCGCGAGGCCGAATCCGACTGGGCTCGCCAAGAGATCGAACAGTATATGAGCACGCGCCCTTGTGCCGACTGCCACGGGAAGCGCCTGCGTCCAGAAAGTCTCTCTGTAACTATCGCCGGGAAGAACATCATGGACGTCTGCGCGCTCTCTATTAAAGACGCATATCAGTTCTTCTCCGAGCTGGAGCTGACCGAGCGCGAGTGGTTGATCGCTCACCAAGTCTTAAAAGAGATCAAGACAAGACTGAAGTTTCTCATAGATGTTGGGCTCGAATATCTGACGTTGGATCGCCCTGCGGGGACGCTCGCCGGCGGCGAAGCCCAACGCATTCGCTTAGCGACACAAGTTGGCTCGGGCTTAGTCGGCGTCTTGTATATCTTAGACGAGCCCAGCATCGGGCTCCACCAGCGCGATAACGTTCGACTGCTCCAGACGCTCAAAGGGCTGCGTGATCTCGGGAATACTGTGATCGTCGTGGAACACGACGAAGAGACTATACGAGAAGCAGATTTTATCGTAGATATTGGGCCGGGGGCGGGCAAGCACGGCGGGCAGATCGTCGCTACTGGCACTATTGAAGATATCTGCAAGAACCCAGACTCGATTACAGGGCAATTCTTGAGCGGACGGAGAAAGATCCCCGTGCCAAGCGCACGTCGCACCCCTAAGGGTTTTCTCACTATCGTCGGGGCGCGCCAGCATAACTTAAAGAATCTTACAGTGAAAATCCCCCTTGGGGTCTTCGTCTGCGTCACGGGGGTGTCAGGCTCAGGCAAGAGCACGCTCATTGATGAGATCCTCTATCGCGGGGTCGCGCGGAGATTGGGCTACGTCACGGAGCGCCCCGGCGAGCACGATGCGATCTTGGGGCTCGAACAGATAGACAAAATCATCGAGATAGATCAGTCCCCCATCGGGCGCACGCCGCGCTCCAATCCTGCCACGTACACTGGGCTCTTCGATGAGATCCGCAAGCTCTTCGCGATGGTGCCCGAGGCCCGCGCCCGTGGCTACAAGCCCGGACGGTTCTCGTTCAACGTCAAGGGCGGACGGTGTGAAGCCTGCAAAGGTGACGGCTTAATCAAGATCGAGATGCACTTTCTGCCCGACGTCTACGTGCCGTGTGAAGTCTGCAAGGGCCAACGGTACAATCGCGAAACTCTGGAGATTCGCTACAAAGAGAAAAATATCGCAGACGTTCTAGCGATGACTGTCGAGGAAGCTCTATCGTTCTTTGGGCATCACCCCGCGATCAAGAGAAAGCTTCAAACGCTCTACGATGTGGGCTTGGGATATATTCAGTTGGGGCAGCCGGCGACGCAGCTCTCTGGCGGTGAGGCCCAGCGCGTCAAATTAGCCACAGAGCTGAGCAAGCGCGACACCGGACGGACTCTGTATATCTTGGACGAGCCGACGACGGGGCTGCATTATGCCGACGTCGAGAAGCTGATTAATATCCTGCAAAAGCTTGTTGACAAGGGCAACACAGTGGTGGTCATAGAACACTTGCTGGATCTTATTAAGGTGGCTGATTATGTCATCGACTTAGGGCCTGAGGGCGGGGATGAGGGCGGTTACCTTGTAGCTCAAGGAACCCCAGAGGAGGTTGCGCAGGTCTCAGAGTCCTATACAGGCCGATTCTTACGTAAAATCTTGGGCTTAGAAGAGAGTGTTGAGAGTGCTCCAGTAGGCATGATGAACTAAAACCTTCCTAGACGCTTGCGGACCTTCTCCGCGTCACTGATGCGCTTTTTGTGCTTCAAATGAGGGCCGATCATTTCTAGCAGCCTTAAGAGCGATTTCTTGCTATAAATTCCTAGCACCCAGTGGTCTTGTCTGTAACGGAGGCCATTTTTCTTGATATGCCCTCTGCGGACGCAGATACGCGGGGGAGGGCCGGTAATACCCAGGGACTGCAAGCGAGAATAGATTTGATGCAATATGGTTTTGTCATAAGAAGCTAAAACGAAGCGAGCCCCTCGTTTTGTTGTGAAGATGCAAGCTTCCGCATCGCTATAGCCAGCTAAGAAGGCAGAAAACAGCTCATCGCTTTTTAAGATCCAGTCCTCAATGCAGTCACGCTTCTCCAGTAAGAAAGCAAAAGACTCGTTTAAAAAACAGACGATGAGTCTGTTGCCATCCGCTCTTCGTTTGCTAAGCCAAATATGACCGTAGTTTCTGAACAGCTGCTTGATCAACTCAATTTGTTCGATCTTGGTCGTTGTACAATCAACGCGAATCGTTGAGCCGTTTTGATTAGGCTTTTTGACATGGAGGTCCCCCAGCCGAAATCCAATAAGGTAGGCCTTTTCAACAGGATCGCCACTGAAGTCCCTCTTAAGGTATCGGGTCATGGCTTCTGCCTTGGGGCGAGCAGGAATACCGTAGGCTTTCATCCATCGCAGTATAGTGGCACGATGTACACCCAGTTTGGCACTTATTTGTCTCTGGTGCATCCGCTGCTTGATATACATTTCTTCTAGGATACGTCTTGACGGGCGTTTTTGTCTCCTCGCGCAACTAACGGCTTGTCCATGCGAGCGCCTAGGGATGCCGTGTCTTGAGAACTCTTTACTGATGATGCTGCGATCATGTTTAAGAACCTTAGCGATTTGAGTGAGAGACAGACCCTCTCCCCAATAGAGTTTCTCCAGAGTTGCTCTATCAATCTGGACAATATGATTTGGCATTGTCACTCTGGATCTTTATATTAATTGCTGAAGGCAGCGATGCCGGCGGGCAGCTCGTCGCCGTAGGCATCTCCGAAGCGGTAACCCAAGTCCCTCGCTCGTACACCGGGCAGTTCTTACAAGCTTCGCTTGACGTTCATCTTCGCCGGCCTTCGGCTGGCGAAGGTGTACAGTCCAGGCGCAGCCTGGTTACTTCTCGTCCCGCATCATGAATGCTTTCATCAAGTCCACAGGGAGCGGGAAGACGATCGTGCTCGTATTGCGCTCCGACGAAATATCTATCAACGTCTGCAGATAGCGCAACTGGAGCGATGCGGGGTTTTGTGTGAGAATTTCCGCGGCTTCACGGAGCTTCGTCGCCGCTTGCAGCTCACCCTCAGCGTTAATGACTTTGCTGCGACGCTCGCGCTCCGCCTCGGCTTGACGAGCAATCGCCCGCTGCATCTCTTGAGGAATCCTCACGTCCTTGATCTCCACAGCTTTCACTTTGATGCCCCACGGGTCGGTCTGCTCGTCAATGATCATCTGCAATTGCTTATTGAGCTTCTCGCGCTCGGCGAGCAGTTCGTCCAGTTCGACTTGCCCTAAGACGCTGCGCAGGGTCGTCTGCGCGATCTGCGACGTCGCTTGCAGATAATCTTCGACTTGGGTGATCGCCGCTTCGGGTGACATCACCCTAAAGAATACAATCGCGTTGACGTTCACCGTGACGTTGTCGCGGGTGATCACCTCTTGCGGCGGCACGTCGAACGTCACGACGCGCAGATCTACTTTGACGACTTGATCAACAATGGGGATGATAAAGAAGAGCCCCGGCCCTTTGGCCCCCTGGAGCCGCCCAAGCCGAAAGATCACGACGCGCTCATACTCCCGCACGATCTTGATCGCGTTGAGCAAGAAGAGCACGACGATGGCCAGCACGATGATGATCGCAGTTGTCGGCATATCGAGACCTCCTATGATGTTGAGCAGTGTATCCCATCCCAAGATGGAGACGAAGAGGGCAATCAAAAACCCCACGGCCCCAACTATCTCCGTCCACCCTTGGCGCGGTCGTTGCTTCATTGATTTAATATTAGCAACGCTGCGCTCTGAAAGCAAATTTCTGATATAATGACGCACTATGGGAGTGGAGCGCCGAAGAGTATTGATCGCCAACTGGAAGATGCACTTCGTGCGCGCCCAAGCCTTAGAGTATTTAAAAATTTTTACGGAGCGCGTGCGAAATATCAAGAAGACAGAGCTGGTGCTGGCACCGCCGTTTACGCTGTTGGAGACGGTGAGTCGAGAGCTCCAGAAGACCCAGATTAAACTCGCTGCGCAGAATCTCTTCTATGAGCGCCAGGGGGCGTTCACGGGTGAGATCTCTCCCATAATGCTAAAAGACTTGGGCTGTCAGTACGTGATCGTGGGGCATTCGGAGCGGCGGCGGCTCTTTGGCGAAACAGATGAAATTATCAATAAAAAGCTGAGAGCCGCCTCGGACGCCCAGATCATCCCCATTCTCTGTGTGGGCGAGACGCTTGAAGAGCGCCGCGCCGGCAGAACTCAGCGGGTGCTTGAGGCTCAGATTCGCGGAGCGCTACGGAGTCTAGAGCTTTCGGAAGATCTCGTGATCGCTTATGAACCCGTGTGGGCCATCGGGACGGGAGTGAACGCTGAACCCCAAGCAGCCGAAGCGAGCGCGCTCTTTATTCGTGAGAGGCTAGCTCAGTTTGTCTCAACAGAGATCGCACAAAAGATTCGAATTCTCTATGGGGGCAGCGTCACGCCTGCAAACGTGGAGGGGTTCTTGCGGCAGCCCACCATAGATGGGGCGCTCGTAGGCGGGGCATCGCTCGATCCAGAGGCGTTCGCCCAGATGGCAGAGCTTATGGAGCGGTTGACAGCACCTGATACGTCTGCTATACTCAAGCACCTAGGGGATACCTAACGGAGGACGTTGTGGCTGCGACACGCTCATACGAAGTCTTATATATCGTGCGACCGGATTTAGATAAAGCCCAACTCGAGCAGACGCTCACGAAGTTCCAGAAGGCCGTTAACGAGAGCGGGGGGCAGTTTGTGAAGCTCGACGAATGGGGCACACGCCTCTTTGCCTACCCCATAAAGAAGTTCGATAAGGGCTACTATGTCTTGATGGAGTTCACGGCGACAACGGATCAGCTCAAGAAGATCGACGAGCGCTTCAAGCTCGACGAGAACATCTTGCGGTATCAGATCGTGCGTCACGATGCCTAGCCTCAATCACGTTGTCTTGATCGGCAATCTCACGGATGATCCGGAGCTGCGCTATACCCAGAACGGGATGGCGCGGGCGCGGTTCTCCATTGCCATAAACCATCGCTGGCGCGACCGCGACGGCAATCTGCAAGAGGAGACGACGTTTGTGCCGATCGTCGTCTGGGGGCAGCAAGCAGAAACGTGTGCCAACTTCTTAGCCAAGGGCCGGCTCGTCGCGGTGGAAGGGCGCCTGCGCATTGAGACCTACCAAACGGAAGAGGGGGAGCGCCGCAAGGTCGCCGAAGTCGTGGCACGCAACGTGCAGTTCTTAGATAGCCGACGCGATGAAGCCGAAGCACCTACAAGCACCACCAAAGAGATCTCACCCGAAGAAGGAGAGGAAGAAGTCCCATTCTAAGCTGCTATGAATAGAACGACCTCAACCAAGAAGGAAGCGCCACGCAGCCGTGTCAAGAGCCGCACCGAGTGCAAGCTGTGCGAGCACGACCTTGAGCTCACGTACAAGCAGCCCGATGAGCTCAAGCGCTATATGAACAAATTGGGGAAGATTCTTCCCCGACGGGCCACGCGCTTGTGCGCTAAACACCAGCGGCAGCTCTCTCGGGAAGTCAAGCGCGCGCGCAAGATGGCCCTCCTCCCCTACGAAGTCGAGCCTTAACCCGGGCTTTGCCCCAGGCTTCGCCTGGACTGTCTATCTTGCCCGGCCAGAGGCCGGACAAGGTGTACAGTCCAGACGAAGTCTGGGAGTCTGGCGATGCCGGCAAATCTGCCTCCAGAGTACATCGAAGCGGAGCTGCGCTTCCGCGCGGCGAAAAGCCCTCAAGAGAAGCTCGAGATTCTCCGGGAGCTGATGGCCCTCGTGCCCAAGCATAAGGGCACAGAGAAGCTCCGCGTCGAGCTCAAGCGCAAGTGGACCAAGCTCCAAGAAGAAATCCAACACCAGAAGAAACAGAAGGGCTCTCGCGGCCCAGGCTACGATCACATCGAGCGCGAGGGCGCAGGACAGATCACGCTTGTGGGGCTGCCCAACTGCGGAAAATCTTCTCTCTTAGCTGCAGTCACCAACGCCAAGCCCGAGATCGCCGAGTACCCCTTCTCGACCTTCCGCCCCACCGTGGGCATGATGCCCTTTGAAGATATTCAGTTTCAGCTCATTGACCTGCCGCCGCTGTCGGAGTTCACCGAGCCGTGGGTCTACAGCCTCATCCGACAGTGCGATCTGGTGGCACTCTTGATCGATCTCTCTTCCGAGACCCCCGCGGAGGATCTCTTTGCGGCCTTGGGGTGGCTGGAGCAAGCCCGCATTCGCTTAGTTCATCATCAATCTCCAAAGCCCGAGGGCCCCGCCACGGTCAAGCCCGCCCTGGTCATCGGCACCAAGAGCGATCTTCCCAACGCCTCAGAGAGACTACAAGAGCTGCGCTCTCTGATAGATTCTCAGTTTCGCGTGGTGGCTGTCTCGACGGTCTCTGCCGAAGGGCTGGGGGAGCTGGGACGCGCGTTCTTTGAGGGGCTCAATATCGTGCGAGTCTATACGAAGAAGCCCGGCCAGCCCATCAAGCGAGATCTCCCCTATGTCTTGCCCGCAGGGAGCACCGTCACCGACGTCGCCCGCGCCATCCACAAAGAATTAGCCGAAAGATTCGCCTACGCGCGGGTGTGGGGGTCGTCGGAGTTTCCCGGCCAGCGCGTCGAACGAAACTATATCGTGCGCGACGGCGACCTGCTGGAGTTCCACGAGTGACCTGGGGGCTTGTCCATGCCTAGAGCCGTCAGCTATACTAAAACTATGAGAATTCGTGCTCTGCGCGCGCGAGAGATTTTAGACTCTCGCGGCAATCCTACGCTCGAAGTCGAGCTGGAGCTGGAGAATGGCTCCTGCGGGCGGGCGGCAGTTCCCTCTGGGGCTTCGACGGGCTCGAAAGAAGCCCTGGAGCTGCGCGACGGCGACCGACGCTACGGGGGCAAGGGCGTCCTCAAAGCTGCGCGCAATGTCACAGAAAAGATCGGGCCCGCGCTGCTGGGGCGCGAGCTCTCCTCCCAAGACGAGCTCGACCGTCTGCTCATCGACCTTGACGGCACTCCCAACAAGAGCCGGCTTGGCGCCAATGCGATCTTAGGGGTCTCGTTGGCGTACGCGCGCGCGGTCGCGGCAGCCCTCAACAAGCCCCTC
>DAIPXV010000010.1:0-30085 GCA_036783095.1 Candidatus Bipolaricaulota bacterium | reverse complement strand
GAATCTCTTTGTACTCTTTGATCGCTTTTTGCTTTTCTGTATACTCTTCTTGGAGCTCTTGGCTCTCGAGGGCGGTGAAGCGTCGCAGTTGCATCTTCAAGATCGCGTCGGCTTGCTGCTCGGAGAGCTTAAATCTCTTTTGCAGGGCTTCGAGGGCCTGCGTGGCATCTTTGGATTTGCTGATCAATTCTATAATTTCATCGCGATTCCCGATGGCTCTGAGCATCCCCTCCAACAGATGGGCGCGCTCTTGCGCGGCATTGAGTCTGAACTGCGTCCGACGGCGCACGACTTCGCGCCGATGAGCTAAGAAATAGAAAAGCAATTCTTTGAGCGTGAGCTTTCTGGGGTTGCCGTCAACGATCACTAAGAAATTCGCTCCAAAGGTCCACTCCAAGGGCGTGTATTTGTAGAGTTTTTGCAGGACAAGCTGGGGATTGCTGCCGCGCTTGAGCTCCACGACGATCCTGATGCCCTCGCGGTCGGACTCGTCACGCAGATCAGAGATCTCATCAATATCTCCGGAGCGGACCTTGTTGGCGATCGATTCGACCAGAGTAGATTTGCGCACTTGGAAGGGGATCTCGGAGATGATGATGCTATGGTCTTCGATGCGGGCGACGCCGCGCACTTTGATCTTGCCCTCCCCGGTGCGGTAAGCCTCTTCGATTCCTTCGCGCCCTAAGATAATCCCACCGGTGGGGAAGTCCGGTCCCTTGATATACTGTAAGAGCTCTTCGAGCGGGGCATCGGGATTCTCGATGAGATGGACTAAAGCGTCGACGACTTCGCCCAAATTATGAGGAGGGATCTGGGTAGTCATGCCCACGGAGATCCCCCACGAGCCGTTGATGAGCAAATTGGGGACTTTAGCCGGCAAGACGACGGGCTCGGTGAGGGAGTCATCGAAGTTGGGCACGAAGTCTACAGTGTTCTCTTCGATTTCGGAGAGAAACTCTTCGGCGATGGGGGCGAGGCGCGCCTCGGTGTTGTGATTGATGAAGCCGTTGCCCCAGAACGAATGGCACAGACTCTCAACGCGGATCGAGTAGACTCTCTGAAGACCAGCGGGCTCGATGCTCACCACGGGCTCGAAGAGATACTCTCGCTCCATCAAGGGATTGAGGGGGGCTAGGGCTGTAGGGGTCAGGGCAAGCTGGAGGTGAGGCCAGGCTCCCGGCAACCGCGCCAGCCGGTCGAAGTTGTGCTTCGTGAGCCACTTCAGATCGCTCTGGGCACGAGCACGGACAAATTCTGCCAAAAAGGGCACAAAATCCGTGCGCGACAGGGCTCTTCCTGAGAAGCTCTGAAGAATCTCTTGCAAAGCTTTGGTCTTCTCCGGCGAGATGAACCCGATAGACTGAGCGAATCGCTCGAGATTCTCTCGGCCGGTGATCAAGAGTCGAAACGTCTGCTCTCTGCTGGGGCGCAGCCGGCTGGCGATGCCAAAGCGCAGCAGGAGTACCTGGAGCTGCTTGAGGAGAGTGAGGCTAGCAGAATGGGCGCTCACGCGCAGCAGGCTTCGCCCAGAGCGCTCGACCGCTCCATCGCCCTCAAAGTACGCCCTCAGAAAGGCCGCGACGACCCGCCTGGGGGAGCGCAAGATGAGCGTGGGCAGCTCGCGCTCCTTCGAGCGGCACGGCTTCAGCCCCACGTTGTGCAAGAACTGCACGACGTGCTGGCTGACTACTTGCATCTGGAAGAAGGGCTTGCGCCCATAGCCTGTAGGCTCTCGGGAGAAGACATGGAGACGGCATGTGGGAAAGACTCTGCCCCACGTCTGCTGGAAGCTTTCAGCCAGTGCCCCCGGCGTCGCCGTAAATTCCAAGCGCTCTTCTGTTATAGTCCCCTCGGCAACGAGAGCCCCCAGCAAAAACGCCAAGCCTTCGTCAAGATATGTAGGCAAGGCATGAGCTGTAGGGCGCGACCCTTCGGGAATCTGTGGATGATACGCAGTTATCTCGATGGGATCTTGGGGCCAGAAGCGATCGGGCGTGCGATCGAGCACGAGATAGTCGCCCACTTGCAGGGCGTCAAGGGTCTTCCAGCGGAAGCCGGGGTGGCCGTGGGAGTCCTTGCTCCAGGTGAGCAGGGGGTGATTATAAGTGCCGGTGAGCTCATAGCCGCTGCGGGTGCGTATGGTGAGGGTGGGATGGAGGCCACAATCGAACCAGCGGCTGGCCCGCTGAATCCGGCCATCGCGAGAGAGCACTTCGGTATTGATCTCTTGATCATTCCCCGCAGAAGAGTTTCCCAAGTCGGCGATCCGTACCAAGCCCATGCGCGTAGCGATCAGAGTATCTCCGGTCACGCAGTAGCGCATGGCCGCCGGTTCGTCGCCGTCGAGGCTGCCGAAGTTGCCCTGGCCGTCAATGAGCGGGTAACGAAATGAAAACTCCTGGGCCATGTTGACCATCGTGTCGTAGACGGCCTGATCCCCGTGAGGATGGTATTTCCCCATCACTTCGCCGACGATGCGGGCAGACTTCTTATGGGGGCGATTGGGCAGCAGTCCCAGCTGATACATTCCATAGAGAATTCTTCGCTGCACGGGCTTGAGGCCATCGCGCACGTCGGGGATCGCTCGCCCGCGGATGACGCTCATCGCGTAATTGATGTAGCTTTCCCGCATCTCATCTTCAATATAAGTCTGTTCGATCCGTTCTGGCATACGTCTTCCCCCTTGGTGGGTCTTCCGAAAGATACACTATGATACTAAAAAATGCAGAAAAAATCAAGGAATTTGTGCAATCTGTCTCGCTGATGGGTGACGGCAGCGGATACTTACGTCACTTCTTTAACGCCCGTCACGGTGAAGGGGTCGACAGCATCGCGCAGCGCGTCGCCCATGAAGTTGAACGCCAGCACGGAGAGCACAATAAAAATCCCAGGGATCAAGAACCATGGGTAATTCTGAATGACGCTGGTAAACCAAGCCTCCTGCATCAGGACGCCCCAGCTTGTGAGTGGGGCGCGAATCCCAAAGCGCAAGAAGCTCAGCGTGCTCTCCAAAATAATCAAATTGGGGACAGTGAGCGTCGCGGCCACGACGAGATAGCTCATAATATTAGGCAGGACGTGCTTGAAGATGATGCGCAAGTCTCCTGAGCCAACGGCTTTTGCGGCAGCGATAAACTCCGACTCGCGCAATGCTAAGACCTGACCGCGAATGACTCGCGCAATCGGAGCCCAGCTCACCAGGGAGAGAATCCCTACAATCCCCCAAAACGTCGCCATGCCGTAGAGCTTATTCGCCGAAAGAATCAGGGAGAGCGCCAACAATAATGCCAAGCGGGGCAAGGCCATAAAGATCTCGATCACCCGCTGTATGAACGTATCTATGCCTCCCCCGTAATACCCCGAAATCCCCCCAAGCAAGATTCCCAACAAAAACGCGATGACGATCACGATCGGCCCAATAATCAAAGAGATCTTGCCCCCTACTAAGGTCATAGAGAGGATGTCATAGCCCAATTTGTCTGAACCAAAGAGAAAGAGCTGACATGGGGATTTGTCTATAGAGTACGGGTCGAAGGGGACGCCCTCCTGACGTACTCCAAAGAGATGGATATCCGTGCGCCAGATGCCCCAGAAGCGATAGGGCTCCCCTCGGACAAAGAGCTCAATAGTGCACTTGTAATCAGTATCTTCTAACCAACGATACTGGCCAGGTTGGTAGATGAACCCAGGCTGGTCCTCGCAAGTCTGCTCCCCAGTTAAGGGGTTGAGGAAGAGCTGGCACTTCTTGAGCCCATAGACGAACGGCTTGAACGAGAATTTCCCATCTTTGTCCCAGAAGCGAATCTTTGTCAGCATTGGGGGAACGTAGCCGAAGTCTCGGTGCTCGTTATTATAGTTATACGGGGCGATGAATTCAGCGAGCACAACAAAAACCAAGTAGAAGAGCAGAACGATAGCGGTGCCGATGAGCCCGATCTTGTGGTGTTTGAAGCGGCGCCAGATGAGACGCCACTGGGAGACAGGGCGGATCCCCTTCTCCGTCAGCTTGGGGTGTACAGTTTCTTCAGTCATAGCGGATCTTGGGGTCTACGACAGCCAATAAGATATCGGCAAGCAGGTTCCCCACTAACAGAGTGATGCCAAAGTAGAGTAGCCCTCCCATGATGACCCACTGGTCTTGGGTTTGTAACGCGCTGAAGTAGGCGTGCTCAACTGTATTTTGTAAGCCGAGCACGGCAGCAGTGACGAGCATCCCCTCGAACATCATGGGGATCCAAAATCCCAGCATACTCACCAAGGGATTGATAGCATTGCGCACGGCGTGCTTGTAGATGACAACGCGCTCGGAGAGCCCCTTGGCGCGAGCGGTCTGCACATACGGCTGCCCAAGCACGTCCAAGAGATTCGCACGCATGTAGCGAATGAGTGCGGCGATATTCGCCGTGCCCACGATGATTACTACGGGCCAGAGGTGCCAGATGAAATTGCGCAGCCGATCCCAATCCCATGGCCTCAGGAGATACTCTTGATCGAAGAGATATCCCACCCCTAGGCCATCCCCTGGTTGGCATTCAATGCCCGGTCGGAAGAACTCCACCACCGGGCGCAGCCACTCATAGTTGCACCAGCTCCCCACGTTCAGCACCACAACCATGAGCTGCAAGAAGATCACCGCAAGCAAGAAATTGGGGATGGACAACCCCAAAAACCCCATGAAGTTCAAGAAGTGATCGAGCACAGAGTATTTATGAGTAGCCGAGTAGATCCCGATGGGGATAGCAATCGCCCACGTGAAGATCATCGTCACGAAGATGATGATCATGCTGTAGAGCAAGTTTCCGTTGCCAAAGAGATAGTCCAGCACGGGGACTTTATTGAAGAACGAGAATCCCCAGTCGCCTCGCGTGAAGATATTGCGAATCCAACTGATATACTGAGTGACAGGGTCTTTATCGAGATCGAACTGTTTGATTAGATTTTCTAATTGCTCCTGGCCGATGCTGGGATTGAATTTCCACTGGGCGATCAAGTCCGAGGGCTGCAGCTTGACGACGGTGAAAGCCACAATCGAGATAATAAAGAGCAACGGGATCATGTACAAGAAACGCCGGATGATGAAGCTTACCATAAGTCGAGATTCCCTTCGTCGCTAACGAGAGCTATCTTATCACATTTTTATTATACCTTGCAACTGAGATCTTCTGACAGGCGCCGCTTGAATAATATCGCCATAGGCTTTAAGATTACCATGAGTATGAAGATTGAGTTATTGAAGTCCAAGATTCATCGGGCGACGATCACCGCGACGGATTTGCACTATGAGGGGAGTTTAACGCTCGACAGCCTCCTCATGGAAGCGGCGCAGATCCTCCCCTTCGAGAAGGTCGACGTTGTCAATATCAATAATGGGTCGCGCTTACAGACCTACGTGATCGCAGGGCCGGCCGGGTCGGGGATGGTGCAGCTCAACGGGGCAGCGGCGCGCTGGGGGGCCCCAGGGGATCTCGTGATTATCTTAACGTACGCAAGCTTTGACCCCTCCGAAGCCAAGGCTCACAAGCCATGCATCGTCCACGTGGATGAGCACAATCACATCGTGCGGGTGGACCAGGCTTTGCCTGGACCGTACACCGTGCCGCTGTAGGCGGCACGACGAACAGCTCAGACGAAGTCTGGCCCAGTCCATTTATTCGTAGCGAAAGAGCTTCCCCGGCGGCACAAAGATCACCTTGAATGGCAACGTCGGGTGCTCCCGAAGCAACTGCTCTTCGATCTCTTTGAGCTGTGGCTTATACCGTGAGCTGATGTGGATAGCAAAGAGCGCTTCCTGCACCTGAGCCCGTAAGGCGACCTCAAGGGCTTCTGACAGCGTCGCGTGCTTGAAATCCTCACGCTCTTCTTCGGTGAGAAACGTGCAGTCGTGTATGAGAATATCTGTTTCCAAGACGTCCGCGGGATCTAGGGCGATGGAGTCCCCCCCGTAAGAAACGAGCTTTTTCAGATACGTTTCCGAGATCTCCTCGCGCTTGCCCGCCTGCACAAGCTTGAGGATCTCTTCTTGCGGCAGGTCGCGATATTCGGGCTTCAGGCGCTTGCGCTGCTCGATAATATTGTACCCCAGCGAGGTCTCATTGTCAGAGTGAACTGTTTTGAAGGCTTCCACGTAGCGATCGCACTGGCCGGAGAAGACTTCCACCCGGTCGCCGATGCGCAAAGGGACCCAGTCGAGGCGGTATTTCAGGCGACGATTAGTTCTCTTGATATAGCTGATCAGCTCGAGCACACGCCAGTTGCCCTCAGGGTAATAGATGGTGAGGGGCTTTTCGGTATCGCCCATGCCGCTGTTGCGAATGTTAATAAGCCCGATGAGCCCCGTGATGTGGTCGGCGTGACCATGACTAAGAAAGATTCTCTCGATGGCGAAGACTTTATTCCCCAGGATCGTGCTGATGCCCTCGCCCGCGTCAAACGCGATGCGATCCGGGCTATAGTAGACCCAGCTTGCATAGAGCGCTTTCGAGTAGATGAGAAATCTCATAGCAGAGAGCGTCCTTCAAACTCGTGGGGTATGGGCAACCCTAAGAGAGTATAGATCGTTGGGGCTAGGTCGAGCAAGCGAGGCCTTCTGTGGACAGTATGGCCGCGCACGAAGAGGAACGCGTCGTCGAAGGTGTGCATCCCCGTGATGATACTCTTGACGAAGAGCTGCTGGGCGTTCAGGCGGGCTTTCAGATCGAAGCCGTTATAGGGGACGGCGATGAGATCGGCCGCGCGAGGGAGCTGCGTCCCAGAGTAGATCTCTTCGCGCCGCCAGACGCGCGCGATCACGGCCCTGCCCTGAGGGCCTTTTAGCTCATAGAGGGCTTGAATGAGCTCTTGTCGGGTGCGCTCGGCTCCGTCGGTGATATAGAGCCGACCCGGTATGAGCCCGAAGGCCCGGCTGGATGGGTGCAGCTCGGAGAGATCTGAAGGGGCTCCGTTGCGAAAGTGCAAAAACCCCTGCTCGCGCAAGAAGAGATTGAGCTCGACCTCGTACTCAAGAGAACAGAACCCATGATCAGATAGGAGCATCAGTTCGCAGTCGGAGGGCAGCCGCTCCAGAAGCTCTCCCACAAAGCGATCGATCTCTTCGTATAATCTCCAAAAGTCGCGGTAATAGGGGTGGCACGGGTCGTCCTTGGCTTCCCAAAAGAAGTGATGGAGCCGATCGGTCTCCATGATGTGGAGCAAGAAGAAGTCCCATAGCTCTCTCTCCAAGAGATGCCACGTCAATTGGCGTCGGCCCTCAAGAGCTGAGCGGAGCTCCGTGAGAAAGCCCTCGGGATCAGTATAAGCGCGGGCCGGATCAGCGTCAATAATATAATTTATTCTCTGGAGCGCAGGCAAGAGCTCTTTGGGATAGACGCCCTCTTCGAGCTGGGTGCACAAGAACCCCGAGATCATCACGCCGTTGATGGGCTCTGGAGGATAAGCAATGGGGAGATTCACCCAGATCGAGCGCAGCCCCAGCTGAGTGAAGTGTTGCCAGAGCGAACGAGCTGAAAGATTCTGGGCGTTAGGGATAACAAAGCGCCTCTGGTCATCTAAATCTACAAAGCCGAAGATATTATGCTGAGCGGGGTTCACCCCCGTGGCGAAGGTCGCCCAGGCGACCGACGATATGGTGGGGATGACAGAATCCATCTGGACGAACGACCCCTCAGCGAAGAGCTTTTTCAGATGGAGCAGGCGTTCTAAAGAATCTCGCAAGAGCGTATAAGGTGTTCCGTCGAGGCTGAGCACAAAGAGTTTTCGGGCCATAGCTTTCCTTTCTTTCGGCGTTGCTGAGACATGGGGGATTGTATAGACTTCAATGGCGCGTATGCAAGTGGGACAGACGCTCTTGGGGATAGATGAAGCTGGGAGAGGCTGCGTGATCGGGCCGCTAGTCGTCGCGGGGGTATTGATCGCTTCGGAGAGGCTTGCGGAGCTGAGCGCGCTTGGGGTGCGGGACAGCAAACGATTAACGCGTGCTCGACGCGAGCAGCTCTCTGCGCAGATTGAGCGGGTCGCTACGCGTCTCTTTGTGAAAGAGATTGGGCCTAGTGAACTTGAAGAGAATTTGACAGAAATTGAGCTGCGCGCGATGGGGCAGATCATACAGGAGAGCTGCGCGCACCACGTCGTGCTCGATCTGCCGGTGGGTCCTGCGGCTTGTGAGAGCTTCGTGCGGAGGTTGCAGAGCGCCGTTGGGCATGACGCTTTGGGGATCATCGCCGAAAACAGAGCGGATGCACGGTATCCCATCGTGAGCGCCGCTTCGATCATCGCGAAAGTCCATCGCGATCGCGCGATTGAGCGCTTGCGCCAACAGTTCGGAGATTTCGGATGGGGATATCCCAGCGAGCCCAAGACTCGGGCGTTTCTCAAAGAATTTTACGAGCGCACAGGACATTTCCCCGACTGCGCGCGGCGCAAGTGGCGCACACTTCAGAAACTTACAGAGATCCCTCTTGATCTATAAAGAGTAGACACTAGGGCTTGACAGGGGCTCTTTTTCTGAATCTAATGGAGGTAGAGAGAGGGAGTGATTGAGCTATGGCCGATCAAGTCGAACTGGAACGCAAGCTCAAGATCCGACCAACGACACCGCCAGCACCCACAGAACTCTCACCGGCTACGCCCCTCGGCCCCGATGAGATCGGCAGGATCTGCATCGCCGAAGAGCTCTCCATCGCCACCGAAGAGAAAAAGACCCATATCGAAGTCTACATCCCCGAAGAGAAGCGCAACGAGATCGCCCTGGGAGATTACGTCGTCATCCCCCTGGGGTACAAAAAAGACTATAAGATCTTCGCGAGCGTGGAGCAGCTCTGCTACCGCAAGCGCGATGCCCTGGACGACATGAGCGAGGTCCACGTCTTCATTGGCGCAGATCGCCTCAGCGAGGACGACTACATTGAGACGGCTATTCTCAACCCCATCTCCATGATCGATCCCGACGGCCGAGCTCTCGAGGTCCGCTACATTCCCAAGCCCAATACTATAGTTCGCAAAGTGACGAGCGAAGACGAGGTCAAGATCGGGCTCGATATCCCCGATGACGGGCTCTTTTTGGGGTTCGTCGCCGTCAACGGTGAGCACATTCAAACTCGACAAAAGCAATATGTGCCGTACTATCTGATCAATGATGAGAAGAAGACCGGGGATCCCATAATCTTCACGCACGTGTTGATCGCAGGGATGAGCGGGCGCGGCAAGACCCACGTCGCGAAGAACTTCTTGAGACAGATCGTGGGCTCAGCGTATCCTATGGAGCGCCGCAGCACAGATCTCCGCAAGCCGTGCATCGTGATCATTGACCCGGAGAACGAGTATTGGAAGATGCGTGAGGACAATCCCTATCTCTCTAAAGAAGATCAAGAGATGCTCTTTGGGCATGGGGTGAAGCTTGGCGGGGTGAAAGACAAGCTGACCGTCTACGCAGCCGTGGAGCGCGAGCCGCGTTACTCCGGTTGCCCCAAATACACAAACTTCACAATCCCCTTTGAGCTCGTCAGAGATTTCCCCTATCTCATCGCAGGCGGCGAGCTCGATGAGAACCAATATATTTCATTAGTGCAACTCGTGCGCGACTTCTTCTATCAGAACGAGCACGGCGCCTACAAAGAGTTCTTGGAGTTTGTGGACAGTCCCGCGACGTTGGAGGAGTACAAAAAGAATGGGAAGATTCATCCAGCGACATTTCAAGCGTTGCAACGCCGCATAGATCGCCCGCAGTTTCACAATATATTCGATCAAGGGGCCAATCCCCTCACCCAGCTGTACAAAGATATCTTCGCTGAGGACGTCATCAGCGTCTTTGCGACAAAACACTTGAGCCCCGATGCCGAGCGCATCGTCGTCTTGGCCATACTCTCGATGATCGCCGACGCGAAGCTCAAGAGCGCCCATACAGACTGGGGCAGACGGATCGAGAAATTCCCCATCGTCTTGGTGGTGGACGAGGCTCATCGTTACTTTACGAAAGATCAGACCCAGCAAGATCGCATCATCGTTGACAAATTTATCAAAGCGGCCAAGCAAGGCCGCAAGCATCGCTTGGCGTTAGTGCTCATCACGCAGAGCCCACAAGACGTCAACGAGACAGTCTTAGCTCAGATCAGCACGCGGATTCTGTTGGGGATGGAGCGGGAGATGGCCGAACTTGCTGGGGCACCGCCGCGCTATCAGAAAGTTTTGCCGTACTTTGAGCGCGGGCGGATGGTGGTGCACGCGCCGGATAATTCCAAGCCCTTGGAGCTACGCGGGCTGGACTTTTGCGTGGTGATGCATTAGGATAATGGGCAAGAAGAAGCGCAATCTCAAAGCAATTGCTAGTTGGCAGGAGCACTTGCAAATGCAGGAGGCTTTTGAAACCCTCTATGATGAACTTTGTGCAGAGTTTGCCAAGGTACAAACCAACGCTCGCAAGTTCCGGCAAGCCCGCGCTGGCACGGAGATGTACGATCAAGCTTGGGCGAACTTCTATGTCTCACTGAATGTGTTGGAGACCAAGGCTCGCTCATTACAGGAGGTCTTAGATCAAATCAGCGAGCAGTTGAACAATGGAGAAAACTAAATTTAAAGGAGTGTCGAGCTTATGGCGCAAAAAATCTTAGCCCGCAGCGAGGTCCCCGTCGAACAGACGTGGGATATCCACAGCGTCTTCCCTTCCGACAGCGCCTGGGAAGAAGAGATCAAAAGAGTCACAGATTCCCTCCCGCAGATCGCGTCGTTCCGCGGGCGCTTGGGAGAGAGCCCCAAGGTCTTAGCGGATTGGTTCGATCTGGTCGAACAAGTCGGGCGCAGCTTGGGAAAGATCGTCGTCTACGCGGGGATGCAGCACAACGTCGACACGACCGATCAAGCCGCCGCAGCCAAGAACGACCGCGCTCGCGGGCTCTTTGCCCGCGTCATGGCCGCGATGGCCTTCGCTGAACCAGAGATGCTCGCTATCGGGTTTGAGAAGCTGCGACGCTGGATGAAAGAAGAGCCCAGACTTGCGATCTACGGGCACTACTTCGATGAGTTGGAGCGCCGCAAAGAGCACATTCGTTCGGCAGAAGTCGAGGAGCTTCTCCGCCAGGTGATGGACCCATTCCGCACTGCTGCGGCAACACATGGCATCCTCTCCGACGCTGAGCTGACGTTTAAGCCCGCTGCCGGCGGCCACGAGATCACCCACAGCACCATAAGCACCTTGCTCCACCATCCCGATCGGGAAGTGCGCCGGACGGCGTGGGAGAACTATTGCGATGCGTTCTTAGCGTTCAAAAATACTATGGCCAACTGCATCGCCGCGGGGGTCAAGCAGAACGTCTTCATGGCCCGGGCGCGAAAATATAAGTCTGCCCTCGAAGCCGCGCTCACATCGAATCACATCCCCGTCGAGGTCTTTCATAATCTCATTCAGACGTACAAGAAGCACCTACCCATCTGGCATCGCTACTGGCGGATGCGCCGCAAAGCTCTGGGCTACGATACGCTCTACGTTTACGATACACGAGCGCCGCTCACCCAGAAGAGCTTCACCATACCCTTCAAGCAGACGGTCGAGTGGATCTGCGAGGGGATGAAGCCCCTGGGCGACGAGTACGTCCAGACGCTGCGCAAGGGCGTTCTCGAGCAACGCTGGGTGGACTACGCCGTGAACAAGGGCAAGCGCATGGGCGCGTTTTCGTCTGGGTCTCCGGGGACGCACCCGTTTATTTTGATGAGCTACACCGACGACATCTTCAGCTTGAGCACGCTGGCCCACGAGCTAGGGCATTCAATGCACTCGTACTACACGTGGAAGACCCAGCCCTTCATCTACGCGCGTTACTCGCTCTTCGTCGCCGAGGTCGCGTCAAACTTCAACCAGGCGATGGTGCGGGATTATCTCTTAAAGACACAGAAAGACCCGGACTTTCAGATCACGGTTATCGAGGAGGCGATGGCGAACTTTCACCGATACTTCTTCATCATGCCCACGCTGGCGCGCTTTGAATTAGAAATTCACGAGCGCGTCGAGCGCGGCGAGGCGCTCTCCGCTCAGACGCTCATTGATCTGATGGCCGATCTCTTCGCCGAGGGCTACGGGGATGAAGTCGTCATAGACAGAGAGCGCGTGGGGATCACCTGGGCGCAGTTCGCCACGCACTTATATGCGAACTTCTATGTCTATCAGTACGCGACGGGGATCTCTGGGGCGCACGCCCTTGCTGAGGGTGTGCTCTCCGGCAAGCCCGGCGCGGCCCAAAAGTACATAGAATTCTTAAAAGCGGGCGGGTCGCTCTTCCCGCTGGATGCGCTGAAGCTCGCGGGGGTTGACTTGGCCTCTCCAGAGCCGGTGGAGCGCACGTTTGCTCTCATGGAGCGCTATGTCGAGCAGTTGGAGCGCCTGACGGGGGTCAGACGATGAACAATCACAGTTCGCCGCAGTGGACTTCTGCGGAGTTAGAGCGTCTGACAGAGGAGATTGCTAAGCTCAACGAGCGCTATGTGCTCTCGATGCGCGAGCTACGCCGTCATCCTCCAGGGAGTGAGGAGTATATTCAGCGGTGGGCGGAGCTCGATGTTCTTCTGGAGTGGCTGCAGAAGAAAGTCGCGCAAGCGCGTCAGGAGATCGCGCGCTTAGAAGATACGTGGCCGCGTGGATGAGGAGTTTGTTTCCCCTGCAAGCTCTTCTCTGGCTGAGAGGCGTGCTTTCTTTGGTGGCCTAACCAGACTTGGCGGTCTCTGCTAGCTTCTCCTTGATCCACATCCTCAGCAGGACCGTGTAAGGGACCCCTTTCCTGCGGGCCAAGCGTTTGGCCCACTCGATATCCTCTGCCTCTAACCGCAGAGAGACCACCCGATAGTCTCGGGGGATCTCTAGTTTTACCTCTACATCCTCCATCTGGTCCAAATAATCGGTCGAGTCGTGGGTCTCCCAGAACTCGGCAATCTGCTCATCGCTCCAGCCGGCCATCTCCGGCAGCTTCTCCTTTGGCTTCGATCTAGCAACTCTCATCCTATCTACTCCCCCAAAGATTTCTCACGATGGCTTGCTCCCACAGAAGCGGGGGCTCCAGGCGCATGCTCCAGTATATTACCGAGTAATACAAAAGTCAACAGGTCTAACCAAAGTTCCCTGGTCGTTGCGCTCACAGATCGTTACTGGGGAACCATCTCTTGGCCCTTTTGGACTAGCTATAGTGCAAACCATCGGGTAAATTTCGCGAGACGTGCTCCCGGCCATGCCTGACCGGATCATTGCGGGAACCAGGGGAACCTCTCTTGGGAGGTCCGAGAGGTTCGCTGTTAATGATTACAAATACTTGCCTCATAAGCCAAAAGCGGACTTATGTAGATATTAGTAACGCACGTCGATGCACGGTGAGATCATTGCTGCGCACTCAAGCCCCTTGCCAGACTCAGAATTATACGCTATACTCTCCCCCGTCGAAAGGGTGATCCGCCTTCGCCAAGAAGATCTTGATCTGCAGCGCCTGGCCGTATGCCAATAACGTGCCCCACTTGGGCACGCTTATTGGGTGTTTGCTCTCCGGGGACGTCTTCGCTCGATATTATAAACTCAAAGGCCACGAGGTCGTCCACGTCAGCGGCACCGACGCCCACGGCACACGTATGGAATTTGAGGCCCTCCAACGGGGCATCACCCCGCAACAGCTCGTCGAGCAAGTCCATCAGCAAATCGTGGAGACGCTCCATAAGTTCGATATATTTTTGGAGAATTACACGAGCACCCGCTCACCAGTCCATCACCGATTCGTCCAAGAGATCTATAAGAAGATGGAAGCCAACGGCTACATCTTCACGAAGGACGAAGAGCGGGCGTACTGCCAGAATTGTAAGAAATTCTTGGCAGACTCGTTCATCGTCGGGACGTGCCCACGCTGTAAATATGATCGCGCCTACGGCGATCAGTGCCCCCAGTGCGGCGCACTGTTAGAAGCCGAACAGCTCATCAATCCTCAGTGCCAGATCTGCAAGCAGAGCAACATCACCTTTGCCAAGACGCGCAATTGGTATTTAGATCTGCCTAAGCTCGAACCGAAGCTGCGCGAGTACGTGAGCGCCCATCAGGACTGGGCCCCTAATGTGAAGCATTTCACCGAAGGGCTCCTCAAGGAGGGGCTCAAGCCCCGCGCGGTCACACGAGATCTGTCATGGGGGATTCCCGCGCCGTTCGCTGGGGCCGAGGGCAAAGTCATCTACGTCTGGGGCGAAGCCGCGCTGGGGTACGTCTCGGCAACTATAGAATACTTTGAGAAGCGCGGCGAGCCGGACCGCTGGCGCGAGTTCTGGTTCGGCGACGATATCAAACAAATCTACACCCAGGGGAAAGATAATATCACGTTTCACACCCTGATCTTCCCCGGACAGCTCCTCGCATCAGGGGAGGGGTATCATCTGCCCGATCAGATCTCGGCGACCGAGCATCTGCAATGGATCGGCAAACAAAGATTCTCAAAGTCTCAGAAGATCGGGCTCTTCAGCGACGACGCCCTCGAGCTCATGGACCCGCTCTACTGGCGCTTCTATCTGCTCTACAACCGCCCGGAGCGCAAAGATATCGAGTTTAGCTGGGAAGACGTAGATAATGCCGTCAACGGCGTGCTCATCAATAATATCAGCAATCTCTTAAACAGAATCGTCTCGCTGGCCCATCGCAGCTACGGGGGCATCTATCCCCAAGCAAACGTCTATCCCGAAATTTTTAAGCAGATTAAAGCCGTCAAAGAAGACTATGAGAGCATTATCGAAGGGGGACAGCTCGCCGGGGCGCTGCGACGTGTTGCGGACTTAGCGGTCTTGGGCAATGAGTACGTCCAGAGGAACAGACCCTGGGAGGGCCACAAACCCGAAGTGATGCTGACGGCCTTGCAGCTTGTGCGAGCCGTGACGATCTTCTTAGAGCCCTTTGTGCCGGGGTTCTCTCACAGAGCTTACCCAATGTTAGGGCTCGAACACCCAACGTTCGACGATGTGCTCAAGGTCGAGCCGGGAGCCAAGCTTGGCCCAGCCCAAGTCCTGCTGCAAAAGATAGATATCAAAGCGCTCCAAGAGAAGTACAGCCAGATGAAGGCCGGCTAGGCTCTTGCAGAGGTCCCTTCGATCCGTTACAATCTGGGTGCTGTGCCATTCCACACACACAAAGGACGGAAGAGCGTGCTATGATTCGGTATGCAGTGATCGAGACGGGGAGCAAGCAATATCGTGTCGCCCCGGGCGATACGATCATCATTGAGAAGCTCAAGGGCGTGGAGGCAGGCACCCAAGTCGCATTTGATAAGGTGCTCTTGGTGAGCAACGATACGGTGCAGATAGGTCAGCCCTATCTGAACGGCGCTACGGTCATCGCCGAGATCACCAAGAGCTACCGCGGGCCGAAGCTCCACGTCTTCAAATACAAGCGCAAGACGCGCCATCGCCGCAAGATCGGCCATCGTCAGCCCTATATGGAGGCGCTCATCAAGGAGATCCGCGTATGACGTCCGTTGAGATCGTGCGTGATGCGTCGGGCAAGATCTGCGAATTTCGCAGTCGGGGCCACACCGGCTATGCCGAAGCAGGACAGGATCTTGTCTGTGCTGGGGTCTCTTCGATCTTGCAGACGGCTGTGCTGGGCCTGGAAGAGTATCTGAAGCTGCGGCCCAAGGTCGAGCAAGAGAAGGGGTATCTGTACTGTCAGGTCGAACGCGATATCTTTCTCAATCGCGAGATTGATGCGATCTTGGAGACGATGGTGCTGGGGCTGCGCGCTATGGAGCGCGAGTACCCAGAATATCTGAAGGTCGAGGAGGTCGTGGGCCATGTTAACGTCTAGGCGGTTTGATCTGCAGCTCTTTGCGCACAAGTCGAGCAGTGGCAGCTCGCGCAACGGGCGGGATTCAAACCCCAAGAGCCTTGGGGTGAAGGCCTTTGGCGGGGAATTTGTCCGGGCGGGCAGCATCATCGTGCGGCAGCGCGGCACGAGATTCCGCCCTGGGGATGGGGTCGGCCTGGGGCGCGATCACACGCTCTTTGCCCTGCGCGATGGTTTTGTAATCTTTCAAGGGAACCTCGTGCACGTGCGCTAAGGCATCTCTCACTCTTCTGCTATAAAGTATGCAAGCCCGCTCCGGCGGGCTTCTCTTTTGAGTATGTTCATAGACGAAGCGAAGATCTGTGTGGTTGGGGGCAAGGGCGGGGACGGGATTATCGGGTTTCGTCGAGAGAAATTCGTCCCCAAGGGCGGCCCCGACGGCGGCGACGGCGGCCGCGGCGGCTCGGTCATCCTGCGCGCTGACCCCCATATCAATACGCTCTTGGCGTTCAAACATAAAGTGCACTTTAAAGCACAACCTGGGCAGCACGGCGGCAAGAACGAGCGCCGTGGCGCCGACGGTGAGGATCTCATCCTCCGCGTCCCCGTGGGCACGGTCGTCAAGGCGCTCCACACCGGAGAGATCTTGGCTGATCTGGATGAGCCGGGGAAGGAGATCGTCGCGGCGCGCGGGGGAGAGGGCGGGCGGGGCAATGCGCATTTCAAGAGTTCAACGCGGCAAGCCCCGCGCATCCGCGAGAAGGGCGCCCCAGGCGAGGAGCGCTGGCTCAAGCTCGAGCTCAAGCTCTTGGCTGACGTCGGGATCATAGGCTTCCCCAACGCGGGCAAGTCGAGCTTGATCGCCAAGGTCTCCGCCGCTAAACCCAAGATCGCCCCCTACCCGTTCACGACGCTCGTGCCGACCCTCGGAGTCGTCCAAATCGAGGAGTTCAAAGAGTTTGTGCTCGTGGACATCCCCGGCTTGATCGAGGGAGCCCACGAGGGCAAGGGCCTGGGCGATAGATTCTTAAAGCACGTCGAGCGCACGCGGCTCTTGATCCATCTGATAGATCTGTCGCCCCTGACCGGGCGCGATCCCCTCTCAGACTACGAAGTGATCAACCGCGAGCTGCGCTCGTTCTCCCCAGCGCTCGCGGAAAAGCCCCAGATCGTCGTGGGCAATAAGATTGATTTGCTGACTGAAGAAGAGCGCCAGAAGATAAAAGAACGTTTTGCGGCTCACGGGATCGAGCTGCGCTTGATCTCGGCCGTCACCGGCGAGGGCACGCGCGAGCTGATGTACGAGTGCTATCGGCGTCTGGAGGAGCTCAAAGCGCGCGAGCCATCACCCTTACAAAAGACTCCAACACCTTCCCCCCAGAGACGAGTCTATATATTCAGTGGAGGACCGGCGTTCACCGTCCAGCGTGAGGGAGATCTTTTCATCCTGAGTGGGTCAGCGGTAGAGCGCCTCAGCCGGCTCTCCTTGGAGGAGCGCGATGCCCGAGAGTATCTCTACGAGAGGCTCGAAGCGCTGGGCGCCCTGGCGGAGCTGCGCCGCCACGGGCTCACAGACGGCCAGCGGGTGCGTTTGGGAAAATATCTGCTCATCTATCGTGGGAACAGCTTCGATCTGGTCCTCTAAGGGAACAGTCTCCGGAGTAGTTCTTGCTTATCCATCCCCAGGTGTTGAGCTATCTCATTGAGGACACGGTTGAGTGTGCCTACCTTCAGGGGCTTATGTTGGGAATGGGCTAGCTCCTCCCCGCCCAGGTCGCGCGGCAGCTTCATACAGGGACAGGGATGAGCTCGTCCTTGACCAGATGGAGGCGGATGATCCGGGGGCGGCGGGCTTCGTCGAAATGGCAGTGGACTGCATCGCGGACGCGCTCTTTGAGTTCTGGGAGGGTTTCAGCCTCGGTGAAGATGGCCTCGCCGAGGGCATGAGCCTCGTAGCCCCCTTTGGGCGACTCTTCAACAAGAAAGATGATTTCATCCATAGGCTGGGCTATTATACCATGCGGGGTCGGGGCGGGCCAACTCCCCAGGCCCCCCGACTTGACAAGACCCCCCTCCGTCGTGTATAGTATAGCCGTGATCTATATAGATCACGATCAAACTATACTTAAAAGGAGGACAATATGAAATTCAGCGCATCTCTCGTGAGACGCGCAGCGTTCGTCGCGGTGTTGGTCGTCGGGTCGGTCGTCTTGTCGGCTCTGGGGCAGCCAGGAGCTCCCAAAGATTCCAAGAACATCCTCGCTGATGGCTCGAGTACCGTCGCTCCCATCACCAAAGCCATGGCCGAGGAGTTCAAGAAGGTCCGCCCTGATGTCAACGTCACCGTCGCCGTCAGCGGCACCTCTGGAGGCTTCCGGCGCTTTACTACGGGCGAGACAGATATCAGCAACGCCTCCCGCGCTATAAAACAGTCTGAGATCGAGGCGGCTGCGAAGAACAACATCGAATATATCGAGCTTCTGATCGCCCTCGATGGCTTGACCGTGGCCGTCAGCGCCAAGACGCAAATCTTCGGCAACGCTCCCGTCTGTCTGACCGTCGGCGAGCTGGAGCTGCTGTGGGCCAAGGAGGCCGAAAAGTATATCACCCGATGGAATCAGGTGCGCAGCACCCTCGCCAACGCCGAGATCACGCTCTCCGGCGCCGCCGAGACATCTGGGACGTTTGACTTCTTCACCTCCGCGATCAACGGCAAAGAGGGCGACAGCCGCCAAGACTACTTCGGCACCGAGGAAGATCAGCTCCTGGCACAGCAGACGGGCGCCAACCCCTTCGCCCTCACGTACTTTGGGTTTAACTTCTTCGTGAACAACACCCAGCTCGTGCAAGCCGTGGCGATTGACCCGCGCCGCGAGCTGATCAGTGCCCCTGAAGACGTTCTTAAAGAGATCAACGCGCGGCGGGCCAAGAACGGCAAAAAGCCCCTGGAAAACAAGGGCGGCGAGTGCAAGGGCACCCTGCCCACCGTGGATACGATCTTGGCGTTCAGCTATCAGCCGTTGAGCCGCCCGCTCTTCATCTACGTCAACAAGAAGAGCGGCGAGCGCCCCGCTGTGGACGAGTTCATCAACTTCTATCTCGATGAGTCTCGCCTGGGCAATCAGCAGTTTATGCTCAATAAAGCGGGGTATCTGCCGGCGCCGCGCGAGGTGCGCGATGAGGCTCGCACTTGTTGGAAGAAGCGCATTACCGGCACGGCCTTTGGAGGCAACTACGCCGGGCTGTCCTTGCCGGAAATCCGAAAGAAATACGGCGAACACTGCAAGTAAACCAACCCCTCCCGCCGAGCCTCCCAGGGGAACCCCGACCCTGGGAGGCTCGGCCCCCCTCCCTGCCCCATTTGACTATGCTCGCGCCCCGGTGCTATAATTTTATGGGAAAAACTATATAGAAGTGATCAGAACCATGAAGCCAACGACAACGCAGCCCGCCCTGTCTGCCCCCCCAGGACGATATCTCAAAGAGCGCCTCATCCAAGGGATACTCTTTGCATGTGCGTTCTTAGCCGTTGTTGTCACGGCTGTAACTATTTGGATCTTCATCTCCGGCTCGGGGATCTTCTTCAGTAAAATCCCTCTCTGGGAGTTCTTAGGGGGCACGCGCTGGGCTCCCACAGATATCTCGACCCCATCCTACGGCGCCCTGCCGTTGATCGTCGGCACGCTGATTATCACCGGGATCGCGCTGCTTGTGGCTGTCCCCATCGGGCTGCTCAGCGCCATCTACCTGAGCGAATTCGCATCAGAGCGCGTGCGCAAGGTCGCCAAGCCCATCTTAGAGATTCTTGCTGGGATTCCTACGGTCGTCTATGGGTACTTTGCGCTGCTCTTTGTGACGCCGCTGTTGCGCTCAGTGCTCCCTGAGATTCAGTTTTGGAACGCGCTCAGCGCAGGAATTGCGCTTGGAATTGCGATCATTCCATTAGTCTCTTCGCTGAGCGAAGATATTATCTACGCGGTGCCGCGCGAGCTACGCGAAGGGGCGTATGCTCTCGGCGCCACCAAGTACGAGGCGATCCGCTCGGTCGTGCTGCCCGCGGCTCTGTCAGGGATCGCCGCGGCGATTATCTTAGCGATGTCACGGGCCATCGGTGAGACCATGATCGTCGCGATCGCGGCCGGGCGGGTGCCGACTTGGCCACCCGATCTGCTCAAGCCCCTCGAAACGCTCACGGTGCACATCGTCAACGTCGCTACGGGAGATGCCGAAGCCGGAGCGTTCATCTGGGCGACAATCTTTGCTATCGGGGCGTTGCTGTTTATGATCACGTTGCTCTTGAATATCGTAAGCTATTGGATCGTGCGGCGCTTCCGGGAGCAGTACGAATGAGAGCGCAAACGCTGCCACATGACAGACGCTTACTGGCTTGGCGTAAGACCAAGAGCGCGTTCTTTGGCTCGCTCACCTTCAGCACGATCCTCATCAGCTTCGTCCTGTTAGTCGCGCTGATCGTCTACATTCTCATAAACGCGCGCCCCTTGATGGCTATGCGCGCGGCCTCTCGCGCGGGTCTGGTGGTCTCTACGACGGTCATCCAGTGGGATGCGAAAAATCTCCCATACGTCATCGTGACTGATTTTGTCCCGGAGAGTGAAGCCGCACGCGCGGGGATCAGCGAGTTCGACGCGATTATTCACATGGGCTCTGAGACCGTCTATCGCTCAGCACACGTGTGGGAGGCCATCGCGCATCTTCCCCAAGAGACTCTGCCCATCGGCTGGATCTCCGGCGATCCCACAAAGATCTTCGGCGATCTTCTGCCTCAGATGGATCCCCAGACGGGCGCGATGCGTGTCACTATAGACTATCTTCCCGAAGAGAGCCTAGGCTTTCGCGCGGGGCTGCGCCCTGGGGATATTGTAGTGCAGATCGAAGATATCCCCGTGACGGGCGCACGCCAAGCCTGGGAGGCGCTCATCGTCGCCGCGCAAAGAAAGCCTCAGCCAAGCCCGCTCGCCGTGCAGGTTGAGCGCAATGGAGAATTATTCACAATAGCACTTGATGCTGAGCAGACAGCGCAGATCCCCATCACGCGCAGCTGGGCGCGCGCCATCTGGGATTTCCTCACGAGCTTTGACTCTAACTCGCCCGAAAAAGCCGGTCTGGCCAGCGCCATCGTGGGGTCGTTCTATCTTGTAGGACTGACGGCACTCTTCACGCTGCCGTTGGGCGTGGGGGCGGCGATCTATCTTGAAGAGTACGCCACAAAAAACCCACTGACCGAACTCATTCAATTGTTGATTGCTAATCTCGCCGGCGTGCCCTCGGTAATCTACGGGATCATTGGGCTGGAGATTTTAGCGCGCGCGCTCAAGATGGACCGCGTCCTTCTCACCGGAGCATTGACGATGACTCTCCTGATCTTGCCGATGGTGATCATCGCCGCGCGGGAGGCGCTGCGCACCGTCCCCGACTCGATCCGTCAGGCGGCGTATGCCGTGGGCGCGACGCGCTGGCAAGTCGTGCGCTCGCATGTGCTGCCGTATGCTCTTCCGGGAATCTTGACGGGGCTGATCATCTCGCTCTCGCGAGCGATGGGCGAAGCCGCCCTGCTCATTCTCTTAGGAGCTTTTCAGTACCTGACGTTCATCCCTGGGCTGCGCGACTACTTCACGGTCATCCCCATTCAGATCTTCTCGTGGATCGGCGAAGCCAAAGACGGCTTTGCGAACATCGCCGCAGCGGCGATCGTGGTGCTCTTGACAATTCTGCTGGCCATGAATGGCCTGGCGATCTTTCTGCGCCTCAGATTCCAGAGGAGGTGGTAATCTGTGCAGAGAAGCGCTGTGACCCAGCGGCGCCCGGAGGCTCGGCTCTCGCTAGATGAATTTACTCCCCCAGGGGAACCCATCTTGCAAACGCGCCAGCTCAGCCTCTGGTACGGCAAACAGCAAGCGTTAGATTCAGTGACGCTCGACATCCCCAAGAACAAGATCACGGCGATTATTGGGCCCTCAGGATGCGGCAAGAGCACGCTCATCCGCTGCTTCAATCGCATGAACGATCTCGTCCCCGGCGTGCGCCTCAGCGGAGAGGTGCTCTATCACGGCAAGAACATCTATGATCCCGATGTGGACCCCGTCGAGGTGCGCCGCAGGATCGGAATGGTCTTCCAGAAGCCCAATCCGTTCCCGAAATCTATCTACGAGAACGTGGCGTTTGGGCTGCGCATCAACGGCTTTCGGGGGAATTTGGACGAACGCGTCGAGCAAGCGTTGCGCGCCGCTGCCCTGTGGGACGAAGTCAAAGAGTACCTGCACACTAAGAGCGGCTACGATCTGTCGGGAGGCCAACAGCAACGATTGTGTATCGCGCGCACGCTGGCGATCGAGCCCGAGGTGATCTTGATGGACGAGCCGTGCTCGGCCCTCGACCCCATTGCGACCGCCAAGATCGAAGACTTGATGCTCGAGCTTAAACAGCGCTACACCGTCGTGATCGTCACGCACAATATGCAGCAAGCGGCACGCGTCTCGGACTTCACTGCGTTTCTGTATCTAGGGCGCCTGATCGAGTACGGGCCGACCAAGAAAATCTTTGAGAACCCCGACAAGAAAGAGACCGAGGATTACATCACCGGCAAATTTGGGTAAAATAGAATTCATCTATGGTGCGTGAAAGCTATAAGCAGCAGTTGGAGCGCTTGACGCAATCGGTTCGAGAGATGGGTGAGAAAGTTTTAGAAGGGCTCGATCTGGGCCTCAAAGCCCTGCGCGAGCACGACCGCGCCCTGGCTGAGAGCCTCGATGCCTGGGACGACCAAGTCGATGAGCTCAATATTGCCATCGAAAAAGAGTGCTTGGACTTGCTCGCCCTCCAACAGCCCGTGGCGATAGACTTGAGGCTGATTACGAGCGTTTTTAAGATCATCACCGACTTGGAGCGTGCCGCGGATCTTGCCGTCAACGTGGGGCAATACGGCATGGACGTTGGGGTCTTTGTGCTGCTGCCCAAGGAGGAGCTGACAGCTCTTGGGGAATCTGCGCGCGCGATGCTGCGCGACGCTGTAGATGCTTTTGTGACTAAAGATATTGAGCGTGCCGCGGAGATCATCCAAAGGGACGAGAAGCTGGACGGGCAATGCTGGCAGCTCCGGCGCAAGGTGTTAGCCAAGCTCCTTGAGCTCGCCCGCGAGGCCCACTCTCCTCAAGAAGCGAAAGACTTCGTAGACGACGTCATCCCCGTCCTGTGGTCCATTCGGGACTTGGAACGCGTGGGCGATCACGCCGTGAATATCGCTGAACGCACAATCTATATGGTCACGGGGCAGAAGGAGCGCAAGAAGCGTGGCCTCCCTAATGAAATCCTATGACGCTCGCTCTTGATTATGAGTTCCGGCGCGAGCCAGCGGGGTTTGCGCATTGGCTGGGTACCACTGATGGCGATACCCCCACTATTCAAATAACGATTCGATTGCTGGGCATAGACGCCCCGGAGATACACTATCCCGACACGAAAAAGCCCAGCGCCTTCGATACCAAGCTCGCCCAGCTCTTACGAACCCACCGGCGCGCGTTCAAGACTAAGGAGTTCCGAGCCTATCTTGCCCCAAAGCTTGCCGACCGTGCCGGGACACGCCAATTCCACTGGGGTGAGCGCGCCCGCAGGGCCTTTGAGGACTTGGCCGCGCAGAAGCTCCGCTACCGCGCCGGAGGGCAGATTCGGTACAAAAACCTCCATCTCACCGTGGGCGCTCAGCTCTTCGATCAACATCGGCGGCTGCTGGCCTACGTCGCCCCGGAAGAGAAAGATCCTCACAAGCGTGTGACGTTCAATCTCTTGTTGCTGCAAGAGGGTTGGGCCGTCAATTATATTATCTATCCCAATCTCCCCAAGCCCACAGACCTCGAGAGAGCGCAAGAAGCGGTACGCGAGGCCCGCCAGCAGCAAAAGGGCCTCTGGAAGGACGAGATGCTCCTGCTCGGGTATGAGTATCGCTTCTGCGTGGACACGCTCTTAGGGAAGAAGGCCGGCCCTGATAAGTACTGCGTAGACATCACCACCGGCAAGCTCTATGCCCCCTATGATTACTACTTAGTCGCGCCGGAGAATCGACTCTTCATCATGAAAGAACACCTCCGCTACGCCAAAAGAGAGCTTGGGGGACTCAAGAGATGAGCACAAAGAAGATCATCTTCATCTGCGTAGGCAACTCCTGCCGCAGCCAGATGGCCGAGGGGTTTGCACGCTATCACGCCAAGCGCATGGGGGTAGATATAGAAGTGCGTAGCGCGGGCACCCACCCCGCCGGCTATGTCCACCCTGATGCTATCGCGGTCATGCGCGAGAAGGGCATAGATATCACGGATCAATACTCGAAGGGCTTCGACCCAGAAGAGCTCCAGGAGTTCGATTATGTTATCGCGATGGGCTGCTTAGATTCGCCCGTCTGCCCTGCGGGCTTTCGCGGCGTCACCGAAGACTGGGGTATCCCCGATCCCATCGGCCGGGGACTAGAATTTTATAGAAAAGTCCGAGATATGATCGAAGAGAAGGTGCTCAAGCTTCTGGAAAAGCTCAGTTCATGAACGGATACTTGAGCAAACGGCAGCCCCTGTGCTAGACTTAATGAGTAAGGAGGCTCTATGAGTGAAGTGCTGATCCGTTTGCAGATTGAAGCTCTTCCTGAGGGTGTCTACCTTGCCACGAGCGAGGACCTGCCGGGGCTGCTGGCTCAAGGGCGCACTTTGGCTGAAACCATCGAGATCGCTCAAGACGTCGCTCGCAAGCTCATCGAATCCTACCATGAGCATGGCGATCCCCTGCCCCCAGCCCTCCGCAAGCAAGCGCCGAAACGCATTACGCTGCGGGTGCCTCTCGGTGTGGGCACATGGGACGACTAAGCGGGTTCAGCTATCTTGATGTTATTACCAAGCTGCGCAAGGCGGGCTTTCAGTTTGACCGTTACGCTAAGGGAAGCCATGAAGTCTGGTGGAATCCTCAAACACGTGTTCGTGTGACCGTCCCCCACCATCCTGGCGATCTTCCTGAGGGAACAGTGCGGACGATCCTTCGTCAAGCGGGCCTCAGCGTTGAGGAGTTTCTTCAGCTCCAGAGGACGGCAAGATTGTAGGAATTGAGGTTCCCAATGCTTCGGGACACTTGAACTTGGGATAGCCTGCTGCCGATTGAGTACACAGTTTCAGCTAAGTAGTTATCGTAAGAATGTCATACTTCTGTAGAACTTGTTCTTGGAGGTCCACTTCCTTCGAGGTAAGCGAGGCGAGCAAGTCGGTCTACTTGCTGGATCTTCCTGTTAAGCTCTCTAAGTCTTGCTTCTAAAGTGCGGGCTTCTTGTATGGCTTGTTGCAGGTCTTTCAAGATTTGCTCCGTCTGACGATCGCGTTTATCTATGAGCCAAAATCCTACAATCGCCAAAATAATAGCAAATGGGATGCTTGCCATGAAAGCAATGTACTCTTGAAAGAAGACATAGAGAGGGCCAGTAATTGTTATCCCTAAAAAGATCAAGAGAGCATCATATTTCGCGGGTCTTTTGAGATATTCTTTAAGGGGTTTCCAACTCATTCCTAATCACCTCACAAGTTCTTACTTGTGCAATATTGCGTACTATCATCTTAGGCTCACTCCGCTCTTGACTCACATTGTAAAATACCCCGCTGTATATCTTTTAGAGGGTGCTCAAACTCCTCCAAAAGATGACTTAGAATTCATATCGCGTTCCCAGGGCAAAGACGCCCGGCAAGGGGCGTCCAGCCAATAGCCATATCTCTGCGAAGGCAATGAAACTCGTCTGAGGGATGGGAACTTCTACCCCAATGATCCCTTGAAACGTCGCTTCGATGACGAGCAGCTCCCCTTGGGAATGCACCCCTGCTGAAGCCCCCGCCCCCACAAACGGCCTCCACGAGAGATTTATGAGCTCGTACGCTCGAAAGAAGAGCTTCACGTCAGCGACCGCAGCCAATCCCCCCACACTGACCCCCACGGGAAGCCCCACTTCCAAAGCGAAGTTCTCCGCAAGGCCGACAAAGACGAACGCCTGGAGCGGGACCTTGACGCCAACCCCTAGCGGCTGCGCCACGCTTGGCCAAGCTGTCAGCACAACAATAGCTAACACAATCCCAAGCTTTCGCATATAGCCCTCTCACAGCGACGGCGACAGACTTGGCCAATCCCACCGCACCCCAAGGCTCACAAACGCTCCCCCGGCTCCCGCCAACGGAATCTCTACCGACGATTGCCACCCTGCCTCGAGAACCCCACGCAGAGGAATATTAGAAAATCCCCACTCCAAGCCAATCTTGGCATCAAACCCCGTGAACGTCTCCGACCCGATGAAGATGCGATATCCTCCAACCCCGATAAAAAAAAGCGACTCGTCCGTCACTGCAGAGACGACCCACGTGGCATGAGCACTCACCACCAGCGGTACAGTGGGGAAGAAGAGCCCAATCTCCAACGCAAATGCCCCCACCCCCAGCCGCCCAAAGACCTCCCAGTTATCCGTCACGCTTGCTACTGTGAAGGACGTCAACTCCACAGGGATCTTCACCCCTACGCCCACCGTCTGCGCCTCGGCTTGGCACGCCAAACCTAAAACAAGCCCTAGGACGACTACCCACAACCAGCGACGCATCACAATAACTCCCCCCTATTCCCAAAGGATTACGCACTTATTATAAAGCATACCCGTGGGGGCCGTGAAATCATGAGCCCACACTCTCGAGAATCGCATCGGGGATATCGAAGTTTGCGTAGGCTTCTTGCACGTCCTCTTGGGCATCGAGCGCTTCCATAAATTTGAGGATCTTCTCGGCCTCGCGCCCCTCCAAGTGCACCGTGTTTTTCGGGACGAGGGAGACTTCAGCTCGCTCCACCGGCACCCCCAGCTTCTGCAAGCCCTCCCGCACCGCCTTCAAGGCTGATGGCTCGCAATAAATCTCGATCTCGCCGTCTTTCTCTTGAATGTCCTCAGCCCCCAGATCAATGACGTTCATGAGGAGTTCGTCTTTGTCTTGGGTGATCTTGGCCTTATCGAGCGCAATCACTCCACGACGCTCAAAGAGCCACGCCACCGAGCCTCCTAAATTCCCGCCGTACTCCTCAAAGATATGTCGGATCTCCGAAACCGCGCGGTTCTTATTGTCAGTAACCACGCGTACCAACACCGCGACCCCGTAGGGGCCATAGCCCTCGTAGAAGACTTCTTCGTACTGGGTGCCAGGAAGCTCCCCAGTAGCCCGTTTGATCGCTCGCTCGATGTTCTCCTTGGGAACGTTCGCCTCACGCGCGCGCTCGATTGCATTGGCCAGGGCGATGTTCTTCTCGGGGTCGGGCCCGCCAGCCTTGGCCGCGAGCGTGATCTCCTTGGAGAGCTTGGAGAAGATCTTCATCTTAGCTGCATCCTGGCGCTCCTTGCGATATTTGATATTCGCCCACTTGGAATGTCCGGCCATGGGAGCATCACCTCCCTAACTGTATGTAGACTTACTGTAGCCAATTTGCACAGCATTTGCAAGCTCACGGCGAGGATGAGATAATTTGGATATTCTTGGGGAGTGGAGGTTCTCTCATGGTGAAGAATGACCGTTGGATTCGCAAGATGGCTTTGGAGCATAAGATGATCGAGCCCTTCGTTGAGAAACAGATGAGCAAGGGTGTGATCTCCTACGGGCTGTCGAGCTACGGCTACGACATCAGAATTGCTGACGAGTTCAAGATCTTCACGAGCGTCAATCCCGACCTCTTTGCCACGGGCCAGCCGGTCATCGTTGATCCGAAGAACTTCAATGAGCACTCGTTTGTGGACTATAAGGGCGAGGTGTGCGTCATCCCGCCCAATTCGTTTGCGCTGGGGCGATCCGTGGAGTATTTTCGCATACCCAGAAATATTCTTGCGCTGTGTTTGGGGAAGAGCACCTACGCGCGCTGTTTTCGGGGTGACACGCGAGTCGCCCTTGTAGACGGAACAGCCCCCTCTTTGGAAGAGATGGCACACCGTGCTGAGAAAGGAGAGCTATTTTGGGGATACAGCGTGGGACCAACAGGACGCATTATTGTCACTCTGCTCGATGCCCCGCGCTACATTGGGCAAGACGCCCTGGTTGAAATCGTATTAGATACAGGGGAATCGATTTACTGTACCCCTGATCATCTCTTCATGCGTCGTGATGGTCGCTGGGCTCAAGCAGCCCATCTGCGACCTGGGGATTCCCTCATGCCGCTCTACAGAAAGGTCGCGCGCGGCTATGAGATGGTCTACCAACCCTTGAATGGCCATTTCTTCCCCACTCATCGTTTAGCAGATGAATGGAACATTCGGCACGGCATCTACGAAGACATACCCGCTACGCATCGGCATCATCTCGATCACAATCGCCGGAATAACAATCCTTGGAATATCACGCGGCTGGACGTCAGCGGGCATATCCGCCATCACAATCGCGAGTCCTATGGGGAGGGCTTCGATCCTCGCGAGCACAGTCTTGCCATCCGTGAAGCCCTATGGAGACTCTCGCAAGATCCCTCGTGGCGCCAGCGATACTCTGAGCTGCAGCGTGAGCGAGCGTTACGCTTCTGGCATGAACCACAATACGCCCCCCTACGTGCCCGAGTGTTAGAACAGCGACACAACTTATCAGAGAGCACTCGCCACGCCCATCGCTTGGCGACGCTCCGGAGATTCGCTGATCCTGCTGAGCGAGAACGGCATGCGCAGCTTATGAAAGCAGCCTGGGCCAAGGACGACGGCACTCGTCGCCTCCGCCAAGCAGAGGTTGTTCGAAAGCTCAGAACGCGCCATGAAATCACTGCAGAGAGGGTTCGAGCAGCGTTGGATGAAGCCGGGTCCATCCGCGGCGCAGCACGGCTCTTAGGGTGTGACCGCTCCGTCTTTCGCCGCTTCCCTGAAGTTATCCGTGCCTTCCGTGGTGAGGGAAGGAATCATAAAGTAGCCGCGATCCGAGAGGTAGCCGGCCTCCATGATGTCTATTGTCTCACCGTTCCAGAAGCAGGAAACTTCGCTCTGGAAGCAGGGGTCTTCGTCCACAACTGCGGGATTATCGTCAATATAACCCCCGCGGAGCCCGAATGGGAAGGCCAACTCGTCATCGAGATCTCCAACACTTCCCCGCTGCCCGCTAAGATCTACGCCAACGAGGGCATCGCCCAAATGATCTTCCTTGAGGCCCCCGAGGTCTGCGAGGTCTCCTACGCTGATAGAAAGGGCAAGTACCAAAAGCAAATAGGGATCGTCACTTCCAAGGTGCAGTAGCATGAAAGAAACCGATCTGGTATAATGACGGAAATCCAGGCATGGATTTGCTAGGTATGAGTATATTTACTGTCCTGTGGGCCCAAGCTCAGCCGTCACCTCCGCCCTCCGCCGGCGAGAGCTGGGTGACCCTCCTCATCATGCTGGCGCTCATGATGGTCTTCTTCTATTTCTTTTTGGTGCGCCCCCAGCGCAAGCGCCAGCAAGAACACCAAGCTCTTCTCGAGAGCCTGCGCCGCGGCGATGAAGTCATCACCATCGGGGGAATCTATGGCAAGATCGTCAAGATCGATAAAGATTACGTCACGCTCCAAGTCAACGACGAGGGAACAACGATGCGCGTGCTGAAGGAGAGCATCACGCAGAAGGAGAAATCCGCATGAGGCCAGAAGTGCTGATGAACTGGGGACGGTTTGCGTTCGTCCTTGCTGCTATCATCGGGTCATTGCTCTTGATCTTTGCCCCCTGGCAGCCCCCTCAAGAGCGCCCCTGTACGATCCGCGAGATTCGCCTGGGATTGGATCTGTGCGGCGGCGTCACCCTAACGCTGGAGGCTCAAATTGCCCCAGGGACATCCCCTGAAGACCGCCAAAAGATCATGGATCGGTCTATTAGCATCTTAGAGACGCGTATCAATGCGTTGGGGGTGACCGAGCCGCTTATTACTCAAGCTGGGGATACGAGGATCGTGGTGCAGCTCCCCGGCACGACCGATCCCGAACAAGCTCGCCAGCTCGTGGGAAGCACGGCGCTCCTAGAGTTCCGCAAGGTCGTCAAGGATGGCCCGCCTGATTCGACCTTCACCGAAGAGCTTGACGAAGAAGTTTTAATGGGCTATGAATGCGCCAAGCCCGAGCTCAAAGCCAAGTGCCAAGCGTACGTCGTCAAGAAAGAGCCATTGATGACCGGGGCGGTCCTCAGCAAAGCTGAGGTGCGCTTCAATCCCCAACCAGGCAGCGGCATCACCCCAATTTATATTGCGTTGACATTCAACGACGCTGGGGCCACCCAATGGCGCGAGGTTATTCTACAGCTCAAGCCCGAGTCTGATC
>DAIPXV010000009.1:0-30802 GCA_036783095.1 Candidatus Bipolaricaulota bacterium | reverse complement strand
GTCTTCCTTAATAAGATCGATCTAGTCGACGACCCGGAGTTAATCGATCTCGTTGAGGTGGAGATCCGCGATTTGCTCAATAAGTATAAGTTCCCCGGTGATACCGCGCCGGTCATCCGCGGGTCGGCCCTGGCAGCGTATAAGAACCCTACGGATCCTGAGGCGACCAAGTGCATCTGGGACTTGATGAAAGCTATTGACGAGTACATTCCGGAGCCGGTCCGCGAGGTGGACAAGCCGTTCTTGATGTCCATCGAGGACGTCTTCTCGATCAAGGGGCGCGGCACGGTCGTGACCGGGCGCGTGGAGCGCGGTCGGCTCACCCCAGGAGCCGAGGTGGAGATCGTGGGGCTCCGGCCAGAATCGCGCAAGACCGTAGCTACCAGCATTGAGATGTTCAATAAAGTCCTCGACGAAGCCCTCCCGGGGGACAACATCGGGGTGTTGCTGCGCGGTATTGAGAAAGACGAGGTCGAGCGCGGCATGGTCCTGGCCGCTCCTGGCTCGATCACCCCGCATACGAAGTTCGAGGCCGAGGTCTACGCGCTCAGCAAGGATGAGGGTGGGCGCCATAGCCCATTCTTCTCCGGCTACAAGCCCCAGTTCTACTTCCGGACCACCGACGTCACCGGCACGGTGATGCTCCCTCCGGGGGTGGAGATGGTCATGCCTGGGGATAACGTGCGCATTACGGCGGAGTTGATCAGCCATATTGCGATGGAGGAGCAGCTGCGCTTCGCTATTCGTGAGGGTGGGCGCACGGTGGGCGCGGGCGTGGTCACCAAGATCCTCGAATAGGGAGCCGAAAGCGATGCCTCAAGAGCATGTGACGCTGGCGTGCACAGTCTGCCGCCATCGCAATTATCATACGACCAAGAACCCCAAGAACGTGCGCAATAAGCTTGAGCTCAAGAAGTACTGCAAGTGGTGTCGCAAGCACACCGTGCACAAAGAAGTCTAATGCGATAGGCCCGTAGCTCAACTGGTAGAGCAGCCGACTCCAAATCGGCAGGTTGGGGGTTCGAGCCCTCCCGGGCCTGCTCAAGTATGTGAGGACCTAGAATATGCGAGATAAAGTGCTCAATTTCTTTCGGGAAGTCCGTGGGGAGTTTCGGCGGGTCACCTGGCCGAGCCGCACGGAGGTCATTGGCCTGACCATCTTGGTGCTCTTGATTATCGTGATATTATCGGCCTACGTGGGATTGTTGGATTTCATCTTTCAGAGGCTCATTGCGTTCTTATTGAGGCGGTAGTCGTATGAAGCGGTGGTATGCGATCCAGACCTATGCGGGCAGCGAGCTGAAGGTTGCCGAGCTGTTGGAGCAGCGGGTGCGCCAGCTTGGTTTGGAGAAGAAAGTCGCGGCGTTTGAGCTCAACGGCAGGGAAGTGCGCTTTTTAGCGCCCGTTGAGGAAGTCATTACATCCAAGGGGCGCCGGGGGCGCACTGGGGAGTATCGTGTCCCTTATGAGTATGAGCTGAAGGTCGAGCCCAATAAACGCATCCAGAAGGGCGAGATCATCGCGGTCAAGCCCGCTAAACATATGAGCTTTGACGCCAAGGTCAAGAAGATCGAGACCCTCCAGCGGGTCATCGTGGAGATGAGCAATCGCAATGAAGAAGAGTTTCTCATCCCGCTGGAGAAGCGCATTCGCCGCGATATCCGCACCGGGGAGAAGCTCCCCCCCAGCGTGCCCTTGACGACCGACTCCGATCCGAATTTTCGCGCCCCTGCGGTCAAGACGACCGTGGTGCAGCGCGACCGCGTCAAGCGAGTCCAGCTGGAGAGGCTCGACACCGGGGAGACGGTGACGCTGCCTGTCCCAGAGAAATATTTAGTGCGCTTGAAAGAGGGGGTCACGCTCAAGCAGGGCGATCTCCTCGAGAAAGAAGACAAGATCGAATCCCGGGCTTCAGGGCTTGTCAAGATCAAAGAGTATAAAGACAAGAGAGTGGTGACGGTGCAATATATAGAGAAGCGCCGACTCTTCCCTGGGTACATCTTCGCATATATGGAGATGGGCCAGGACGTGATGCAACTGACGGAGGGGATCAAGTGTCGGTTTGTGGGCAATCCGCCGTTACCATTGAGTGAAGAAGAGATGAAGGTCGTCAAGCGCAAGGCGGGCTTGCTTGAGGCGCCCAAGGCCGTTGGCCCCAAGATCGAGGTGGAGTTTGAGATCGGTGAGATCGTCGAGATCATCGAGGGGCCGTTTGCGGACTTCACTGGTTCGATCGTGGAGCTCGATAAAGAGCGCGAGATCGCCACGGTCGTCGTCAAGATCTTCGGGCGCGAGACGCGCGTGGATTTGCCGTTTGAGAGCATTCAGAAGATCTGAGGAGCGTGACTGGGAATGGCTGCAAAGAAGCAAGTTGTTGCTGTGGTAAAGCTCCAATTGCCCGCAGGGCAAGCGACCCCCGCTCCCCCGGTCGGGCCAGCGCTCGCAGAACACAAGATCAACATTGCTGAGTTTTGTAAAAGATTCAACGACGCTACCAAGAATGAAGAGAAGGGGTTGATCATCCCAGCGCAGATCACTATCTACGCGGACCGATCGTTTGATTTTGTGTTGAAGAAGCCGCCAGCGAGTGAGCTGCTCAAGCGAGCGGCGGGTGTCCCCAAGGGTTCCAGCCAGCCCAACACCGTCAAAGTGGGCAAGATCACTGTGGAGCAGCTGCGGCGCATCGCGGAGATCAAGATGGCTGATATGAACGTGAACTCCATCGAGGCAGCGATGAAGACCCTCGCGGGGACGGCGCGCAACATGGGCATCGAGATTGTGGAGAGCTAGGAGAGATCTATGGAGCGCAGCAAACGCTATCTTGCCGTACGAGAGAAAGTCGACCGCACGCGGTTCTATACCGTAGACGAAGCGATCAAACTTCTCAAAGAGTGTGCGACGGCGAAATTCGACGAGTCTGCTGATGCTGCATTTCGCTTAGCGGTCGACCCCAAGAAGAACGAGCATCGCATTCGCGGGACGGTGACGCTCCCTCATGGGGCGGGAAAGACCGTCAGGGTACTGGCATTTGCCAAGGGCGACAAGCTCAAGGAGGCCCAAGAGGCGGGGGCGGACTACGTAGGGGGCGAAGATCTCGCGAAGAAGATCGAAGGGGGCTGGCTGGAATTTGACCGCGTAGTGGCCACGCCCGATATGATGGGGGTTGTCAGTAAGTTGGGGAAGATCTTAGGGCCACGGGGGCTTATGCCCAGCCCCAAGTCGGGCACGGTCACACCCGACATCGGGACGGCGGTGAAGGAACTCAAGCGGGGCAAGCTCGAGTTCCGTCTCGACGAGTACGGGAATATTCACTCGTCGTTTGGGCGGTGCTCGTTCACGGTCGAGCAATTAAAAGAGAATTTGATCGCCTTGACGGCAGCTATATTAGAAGAGAAGCCCGCGGATATCAAAGGGCGTCTGATCAAATCGGTGACGATCAGCTCGACGCTGGGTCCGGGGATCAAAGTCGATCCCGATGACTTGCAGAAGCTAGTCGCGGCCAGGCAGCTCTAGGGGGTTAGGTATGCCTACAGCGGAGAAAGAGCAAGCTATCAGTGTGCTCGAAGAGCGCTTGAGGAGATCGAAGGCCATTGTCTTTTCGGATTTTCATGGGTTGACAGCCGCAGAGATGGTCGAGCTGCGCCGAGAGTTTCGCAAGCACGGATTGGAGTACCGTGTCGTGCGGAACACGTTGGCGCGGCTGGCCGCCGAGCGCGTGGGCATCAAAGATACAGATCAGTACTTCCGTGGCCCCACAGGGCTTTGTATTAGTTATGACGACCCAGCGTTGGCGTTCAAGATCGCTCAAGCGCTCACGAAGAAGTTCGAGCGCTATAAGATCAAGGGCGGCATCATGGAGGGCGTAGTCGTCAGCGCTCAGGAAGCAGAGCAACTTGCCACTCTGCCCAGCCGCCACGAGCTGCTTGGGATGTTAGTGAACACGTTGCAAGCGCCGATTCAGCAATTAGCTGGAGTGCTCAATGCACTGCTGCGCGATCTCGTTGGCGTCTTAGATGAAGTGCGCAAGAAGCGTGAGGGGGAGCAGCAGACACCCCCAGCGTCTTCCTGAAAGAGACTGAAATCCTTGGGAGGGATTACGTATGGCCGTGAATATCCAAGACATAGTGGCGACGGTCGAGCAGATGACCGTCAAGGAGCTGTCGGAGCTGGTCAAAGCTCTGGAAGAGAAGTTTGGCGTGAAGGCCTCCGCGGGCGTGCCCATGATGATGGCGCCTATGCCCGGCGCGGCGGCCGGGGCTGGAGGAGCGGCGGCGACCGCGGAGAAGACGACGTTCAAAGTCGTGCTCAAGAACGCGGGCCAGCAGAAAGTCCAGCTCATCAAAGTCGTCAAAGATATTACCGGGAAGGGCCTCAAGGAGAGCAAGGACTTGGTAGACCATGTTCCTGCGGTCATTAAGGACGGGCTCAACGAAGAAGAGGCCAATAAGATTAAAGAGCAGCTAGTCGCTGTCGGAGCCGAGGTCGAGATCCAATAGTCGGGCGAGTCTGTCTCGTTCATCAAGTATGGCTGGGTGAGGGCGCGACCAGCGCCCTATGCCCTGCTGTCTATTCCCATCCGTGTGAGGGTTAAAGGAGGGTTATGCGCGCACGACGCTCCTGGGGCCGTGTTGGCCACGCCATGGAAATTCCCTATCTGTTGCGGGACCAGAAGCGCTCCTATGAGTGGTTTTTAAACGAAGGGATCGCTCAGCTCATCCGCGAGATCAGCCCTATCAAGGGTGAGGGTCGCGAGGGGCTTGAGCTCGAACTCAAGGACCCCCGCCTCGTCCCTCCTCCCTACTCTGAGCAAGATTGCAAGGACAAGAACTTGACGTATGCTGCTACGCTGCGCGTCAAGGGGATTCTCAAACAGAACGGCAAAAAGATCCGCGAAGACGAGCTGTACATCGCTGATATCCCCCTGATGACCGCGCGGGGGACGTTCATCATCAACGGCTCGGAGAACGCTTTAGTCAATCACTTGACGCGCTCGCCGGGGGTCTATTTCACCAAAGAAGGGCCTACAGAGTATCGCGCTCAGATCCTCCCCGACTACGGAGCGTGGCTGGAGTTCGTGCTCGATACGAAGAAGGAGCGCGTCGTCGCCCAGCTTGACCGCAAGGGCAACATCCCCCCAACCGTGCTCTTGCGGGCCCTCGGCTACACCACGGCTGATATCTATAAGCTCTACTCTGTCGTGCTCAATCCCATTACGGCGGAGAAACTCGCGCGCTTTGTGGACTGCACGATCACCGAGCCCATTACCAACGGCAAGGTCATCGCCCGCGAAGGCGACCGCTTGACCCCAGATCTCATCGAGCAGATCGTGCGGGCTCAGCCGCCGCGCGTCCATTGCCTTGACCGATACATCCAGCGCAGCCTCGATGAAGATAAGACGACTTCTGCGGAAGCTGCTCTCGATCTGATCTATCGCAAGCTGCGCGGGGCGGAGCGCCCCACCCAGAAGACCAAACAAGACTTCTTCATCAATCTCTTCTTCAATCCTGAGACGTTCAGCCTCTCGCGAGTCGGGCGGTTTATGGTGAATAAGAAACTGGGCTTGGATCGCCCTGAGCATGATACAGTCCTGCATAAAGAGGAGATCGCGCTCACCCTCAAACGCCTCCTGGAGGTGCCCACCAATCCCTTGCTGATCGACGACAAAGATCACCTGGCGAACAAGCGGGTCGAGACCCCCGGCGAGACCGCGTATAATAGATTGCGTGAAGGCTTGCGCCGCATGGCCCGCCTCACCCAGGATCGTCTCAGCAAGTCCACTCTTGAGGAAGAAGAGGAGCCCTTGCGCAATCTCATCAGTGGGCGCATCGTCCAAGCCGCTCTCAATAAGCTCTTCTATGTGGGGCGGCTCTCGCAGTTTTTGGAGCAGACCAACCCCCTCACCGAGCTGACCCACAAGAGGAGGCTCTCGGCGCTGGGGGGCAGCATGAGCAAGCGCCGCGCCAAGATCGAGGTGCGCGACGTCCACCCGTCGCACTACGATCGCATCTGCCCCATCGAGACCCCAGAAGGCCAGAATATCGGGCTCATCACGAGCATGGCCACCTACGCGCGCATCAACGATTACGGCTTCCTCGAGGCGCCCTATCGGGTGGTCAAGAACGGCAAGGTCACCAACGAGATTCGCTATCTCATGGCCGATGAAGAGGAGCGCTATAAGATCGCGCCTGCGACTGTTCCCCTCGATAAAGACGGGAAGATCATCCCCAAGGAAGTCGAGATTCGCACAGGGCGCGAGAATATCCGCGTGGTGCCGCGCGAAGAAGTCGATCTCATTGAGGTCTCCCCCTCGGCCTTGGTGAGCGTCTCCGCTTCGCTCATCCCGTTCTTGGAGCACGATGATTCTAACCGCGCGCTCATGGGCGCGAACATGCAACGGCAAGCGGTGCCCTTGCTCAAACCCCAAGCGCCCTATGTGGGCACGGGCATGGAGGCCAAGGTCGCTCGCGACTCCGGGATGCTCGTCATCGCTGAAGAAGATGGGGTCGTCTCGTACGTCGACGCCCAGAAGATCGTTGTGAAATCAGGGCGGAAAGAGCACGTCTATCAGCTCATCACGTTTGATCGTTCTAATCAAGATACGCTCGTCCATCAGCGACCCATCGTATCCGTTGGCCAGAAGGTCAAGAAAGGGGAGATCTTGGCCGACGGGCCCGCGACTGACCATGGCGAGCTCGCGCTGGGAGCGAATGTCTTGGTCTGTTTCTTGCCTTTTGAGGGGTATAACTACGAAGACGCGATCGTGATCAGTGAGCGCCTCGTGCGCGAAGATATCCTCGACTCGATTCACATCCAGGAGTATGAAGTGCGCGCCGAGGAGACCAAGCTCGGCCCCGAAGAGATCACAGATGACATCCCTGATTTGAGCAAAGAAGAATTAAGAAACTTGGACGAAGACGGGGTCGTGCGCGTGGGGACCGAGGTGAAGATGGGGGATATTCTCGTGGGCAAGATCACCCCGCGCGGCGAGACCGAGCCCACCCCCGAGGAGCGCATCTTCAAATCCATCTTCGGGGAGCGTTCCCGCAACGTGCGCAACACGTCCTTGCGGTTGCCACCCTCGACCGAAGGGGGCAAAGTGATTCGGGTGAAGAAGTTCTCGCGTGACAAGGGCGATGAGCTCGAACCCGGCGTCAATCAGCTCGTGAAAGTCTATGTAGCCCAGCGCAAGAAGATCTCTATAGCGGATAAGCTTGCAGGGCGCCACGGCAACAAGGGGGTCATCGCCAAGATCCTCCCTGTCGAAGATATGCCCTTCTTGCCCGATGGCACTCCCGTGGATATGATCCTCAACCCCTTGGGTGTGCCCTCGCGCATGAACTTGGGCCAAGTCTTTGAGGCCCATCTGGGGTGGCTGGCCCATCTCAAGGGCGAATATATGGCCTCACCGGTCTTCGACGGCGCCCAAGAAGATCAGATCTTGACCGAGCTCTACCAAGAGCGCGTCAAGCACGGGCTGGCCGAGGGCGATAATCCCTCTTATCCTATGGGCAAGGTCATCCTGCGCGATGGGCGCACCGGCGAGCCCTTTGAGCATCCCGTGACCGTGGGCTATATGTATATGCTCAAGCTGGAGCATATCGCCAACGAGAAGATCCATGCGCGTTCCGTGGGGCCGTACTCGCTGATCACGCAGCAGCCGCTTGGGGGAAAGGCCCAGATGGGCGGGCAGAGATTGGGCGAGATGGAAGTATGGGCATTAGAAGCCTACGGTGCGGCATCTACGTTGCAAGAGATGCTCACGCTCAAGAGCGACGACACTCGTGGTCGCGTCCAGCTCTATAAAGCGATCTTTAAGGGCGAAGAATTCCCCAAGCCGGGGCTGCCAGAGTCCTTCAAAGTCTTGGTCAAAGAGCTGAAGAGCTTGGGCTTGAGCATCCGGGCCTACGATGACAAAGACCACGAGATCGACCTTGACTGACTATGGAGACCGAGCGCTCGGCCGGCGTGATCGTCTTTCGGGACGGCCCTGCCGGCCGCGAGTATTTACTGTTGCGCAGCGCCAGTGGAGGTCATTGGGGCTTTCCTAAAGGGCGTGTGGAGCCCAACGAGGATGAAGCGACTGCGGCTTTGCGCGAACTTCACGAAGAGGCTGGAATTGACGTGGAACTCGTGCCTGGCTTTCGCGAGGTAATCCGCTACGAATTCACGCGCGGGTCGAAGTCTCTCCACAAAGAAGTCATCTATTTTTTGGGGCGCGCGCGCTCGTTCGACGTGAAGCTCTCGGGGGAGCATAAAGATTTCTTGTGGGCGTCCTATGAGCGGACGCGCCAGCGGCTCAGCTACGAGAACGCTCAGGAGCTCTTAGATAAAGCCGAGAGATTTCTTAGCGTCTGAGCAGCTGTTTGATGGGCTGGCGCAGCTCTTCTGGGAAGCAGAGGCGATCTTGGATGAACGTCTTGTTGCGCAGCGCCCCGATCACGTCGGACGCTTGGGCCAACTCGATCAACTCTCCCGCGTCGTTCACCAAGAAGATATTCTCGCCGACCGCCCCGCTGGTCCACAGGTATCGGTCGGTGTAGGGATCATCGCTGACCCGGTCTAAGACCAAATAATAGTTAGGGTCAAAGCCGGCGCGTGCGGCAAGCTCGCGCAACTGCTCTGCCCACGCGGTGAATTCCTCCAGGGGCATATCGAGGGTTTTGAAGAGCCGTCGGCTCCAAAACCGCTGAGCCAGATCAGCGAGGATGGGATCGTCGCTCTCTTGCCACGCTTGGAGTGTCCAGAGCAAGGAAGTGTCATCCGAGCTTAGGTGATCTTCGAGAGTGAGCGTCTGGGGATCTGTGAGAAGCTTTTTCAGTGGGGTGGGCACGGGGAGGCTGTGCCCACTCTGGAGGAGTTCGGAAGCCCGCTGGAGGATCTTGCGTACCATGACGTCAGCCGCGCGGGCCGTCTTGTGATGATAGACTTGCTGGTACATATAATAGCGCGCAAGCACGTACCCTTCGGCAGCATGGAGCCCCTTGCGCAAGTCTATCGCTAATTCCCAATCGTCGCGCTGCTCGACCAAGCGCAAGCTGTGGATGAGCCAATTTACGTCGAAGTACCCATAGGTCACGCCGGTGCATAGGCTGTCTCGTAATAAGTATTCCATGCGATCCACGTCGAGCTGGCTGGAGAGGAGTTTCACAGCAAACGCTGGCTGGAACGTTCTTTGGAAGAGCTGGACGATCTGTTGTGGGTAGTCAGGGTTGGCTTTCACTAAGACATTATGCACGGCACTGTCGGGGTCGCTGACGATGCGTACCGTCCACTCTTCGTGGGGAATGCGCGTGAACTCTTCTAATAAGTGCGAGAAGGGCAAATGACCCAAATCGTGCAAGAGGGCTGCTGCCAATAATAGCTCGCGATGACCGTCCAAAATGCGCTGCAGGGCGGGCGGGGGATTGAGCTCGTGAAAGTGCTCTAAGACGCGTTTCATTAAGAATGCTGTTCCCAGGGCGTGGGAGAAGCGGGTGTGGGTTGCGCCGGGGTAGACGAGCGAGGTGACCCCAAGCTGGCGAATATGGCGCAATCGCTGAACCTGAGGGGTATCAATGAGTTCCAAGACGAGCGCATCGCGCTCCTTCTCGAACCCGATCAGGTTATGCACGGGATCGCGGAAGACCTTGTCCACAAGAATATTTTAGGTGAACGCGCGCAGAAAGACAAAATCGGTCATGGCTTGGCCGGACGCGGGTTTCTTGCTATACTAACTCCATCAGTTTCTCTACCAGCAAAGGAGCTTGAGCTATGAAGCTTGTCGGAGCTGATGTCTATCTGTGGTCGAAGGAGATTCCCGATGTGCCCAAGCAGATCGGGCCGTTCGCGCTCAAATTCATTGCCAATCGCGGAACACGGGTCGTCCAGCCCGTAGCCCCGAACGCCGAGTTCAGCGACTGGTGGTGCTGCCGCTATCGGGCGGACAGGGAAGTTTCGCACGCCGACGTGCAGGCTCTGTTAGAGACTCTCAGCGAAAAGCACGTCTGGACGCAAGTGCAGAAGCTCTTTGAGCTCGACGGTGTGAATGCTTATAGTGAGCCGTATTAATCGAGGAGAACAGACCATGAGCCACAAAGTTGTCTTGATTCGTGGCGATGGCACCGGGCCGGAGCTGTGCGAAGCCGTCTTAAAAGTCTTAGATGCCAGTGGGGCGAAGATCTCATGGATCGAGGCCGAAGCCGGCGAAAAGCCCCTCCAGCGCGGAGAGCCCATCGTGCCCGATAAAACTATCGAGCTCATCAAACAATACAAAGTCGCGCTCAAGGGCCCCATGACCACTCCTATCGGCAAGGGCTCGGTGAGCGCCAACGTGACCTTGCGAAAGAAGCTCGATCTCTTTGCGTGCATGAGGCCCGTGTGGGCCCTGCCCGGCGTGCCCACGCCCTTCAAAGACTTAAATCTCGTGATCTTTCGAGAAAATACCGAAGACCTCTACGCCCAAGTTGAGTATTATAACACCCCTGACGTGGCCGTCTCGCTTAAAATTATCAGCCGTCCGGGGAGCCGAAGAATTATAGAGTTTGCATTCGAGTGGGCGCGCGCCAACGGGCGCAGAAAAGTTACAGCCGTCCATAAAGCAAATATTATGAAACTGAGCGATGGGCTCTTTTTACAGACAGCCCGCGAAGTTGCGCAGAAATACCCAGAGATCGAATTTAGCGATTATATCGTTGACAATATGTGTATGCAGCTTGTGACGCGCTGGCGAAACTTCGATGTGCTTGTCTTGCCCAATCTCTACGGGGATATTATCTCGGACTTGGCCGCGGGGATGATGGGCGGGCTGGGCGTCGCCCCGGGCGCGAACTTTGGGCGTGACTGCGCGGTCTTTGAAGCCGTCCACGGCTCGGCCCCCAAGTACGCGGGGCTCAATAAAGTCAACCCTACGGCGCTCTTGCTCTCAGCCGTCTTGATGCTGAGGCATCTCAAAGAGACCGAAGCTGCCAACAGAATCGAGCAGGCGCTCTACAAAGTCCTCCAAGAGGGCAAGGTGCGCACGTACGATCTTGGGGGCACCGCCGGCACTCAAGAGTTCGCTCACGCGATCGTCGCGAATATGCAATGATCACGGAAAAGATTGCAGAAAATCTCTATATTCTCGACACAGAAATGCTAGGGCTGGAGCGCTACGGCGCGCTCTATATTCTCAAAGCCCCCAAAGTCGCGATCATCGAGACGGGATTTTCGCACACGGCAGAGAAGACCCTGCACGCCCTCGATGAGCTGAAGATCCGCCCCCAAGACGTCGCGTATATCATGCCCACGCACGTCCATCTCGATCATGCTGGGGGCACAGGACACCTTGCCGAAGCTTGCCCAAACGCCAAAGTCATCGCCCATGAGCAGGGTGCGCCGCATCTCATAGACCCAACGAAGCTGTTAGAGAGCGTGCAGCGCGCTGTTGGCCCAATGTTCTCTTTTTACGGCACGCTCAAGCCCACGCCCAAAGAGCGAGTCCTCCCAGTGCGCGGCGGTGAAGTTTTTCAGTTGGGGAACGGGTACGAGATCGAAGTTATCGCTGCCCCAGGGCACGCGCCGCACCAGGTCTGCTTCTTCGAGCGCAAGCTCAAGGGGCTCTTTACTGCTGATGCTGCGGGGATCTACCGGCCGTGGGCTGCAGGCTTGCTGCTGACGACCCCACCTCCGGCGTTTCACCTCGAGCAAGCTTTAGAAACACTCGCGCGGCTGAAGGCCCTCCAGCCTACATTGTTGCTCTACACCCACTGGGGCGCGCATACTGATATAACCCTGCTCGATCAGTACGCGCAGATGCTCCAGCGCTGGGTCGCCGAGATCGAGCACGCGAAAAAGACCCTTCATGACGATCAAGCCGTCAAAGAGCACTTCGTGCAGAAAGAGACGCCCGCCTTGCGTGAGCACTACCCAGAGCTGATTCTGCGCGGCGAGATTGAGATGAACGTCCAGGGAGTCTTACTCTATCTCAAAAAGATCCGGGGGATTGCCTAGGGAAGAAGAAAATCTCTCTCGCGCAGCGCTGGGGCAGAAAAGAGCAAAAACTCTAATCTTTCTGCGCCGAGGCGCTCGATCGTGCGCACCGCGGCGTTGGGCAAGATCACGACTTGGTTGGCCGTCGCTTCTAGAACTTTCTCGCCGACGGTGATGTGCGCCTGCCCCTGACGAACATAGAGGAAGTGCACCGAGCGCTCCCGCAGCGCGACGCGCTCCGTCACCCGCACCAGTGCTACTGATCCTACATCACTCCGAGCAAGATACCCCCATTCGAAGGCCGAACTCCCCTTGGGAAGCTCTTTGTTCTCCAGCGTCGCAAGATTGATTATTTGGGGTTTTATATCGGACTCATGGATGGGTAAGGGGATGGGCTGCAGCGATGAGGGATCCCCTGGCGGGAGAATATCTCCGATGAAAACTTGAACTTCATCGAGGGCATCGGGGGCAGGGGCGTAAAAGCTTAGGATCTCTAGCGGCTCAACGCTTGTGACGCGCAGCCCCACGGCCGTCCGCCGCGGGATGATTAAGAGAAAATCTCTTTGCACGTCAACGTCTTGGTTTTTGATGAACCCCACAGCGCGCCCCCCAAGGACATAGCTGAACTCATGGGATCGTTCTCGAAAGTACGGAGAGAGTTTGATGGGAATCCGGCGGTACTCGACCATGCCCGCAGACGTGCGGGCTAACAAGAGTCGGCTCTCAGGGATATTGCCCAATGAGAGAACAGTCGGCTCAAGCTGGGGCGAACCGAGATGGCTCAGCCATATATACCCTGCTATCCCCACAAAGAGAGCGACCCCAATCCAGATCCACCATCGCGCGTCCAATCGCTATCAACCTCCTTGAGACGGCTCTTATTTAAGCAGCTCGCCAGGGGGAATGCAAGCCTTACACTCACCCTCACCCCCGACCCCTCTCCCCTCAGATGGAGAGGGGAACAGAAAGGTGAGGGGTTGTTGCATACCCTAGAGCGCTCTGTTATATATAAAGCCATGCGTGATCGTCTGCGAACACGGCAGCGGGCGCGGCTGCGCCGCGTCTTGCTCTTGGCAGGGTTCTTCGTGATCACCTTCAGCTCCTCGGTCAATCTCTATTTTGTGCGTGTCCAAGCGGCGTTTGACGAGCCGGGGGTCAATCTCTATTTGATAGGGGGATTTTGGCACGTCGCCCTCGGCATGGACGAGCTTGATGATCAAGGACGGCTTGTCGGGATCACCATCTATGCGTTCGGCGCAGCCGAACACTACAGAAAAAAGTACGTCAATCCTGAAGAGTATCGTGGGCTTGAGCGATTCTTGTATTATCTTCGTCTTGCGTTCAGCTCCCAACCGGGCAGCATCATCGAATGGGATATTTTACGAGAGCCGGGGATGACCCTGAAGAAATTCCTCGAATCGCCCGAGCTACGCCTGATCATCCGCGTGCATCCAGAACAAGCCGAGCGCATCCGTCGGCTCATCCGACACTATATCTCGCAATTAGAGCCCGACCCCATTCTCAGCAAACCGTGGCGGCGCGCCTGGTACGGCGAAGCTATCCCCTATAGTCTCTTTGGATTTAACTGCGCAACGTTCGTCGCCCGCTTGCTCTTTGAAGGGGAAGTGTACACGCGAGCTGAGCTGGTCACCCACAGGGCAACACACACAGAGTGGCGGTTGCCGTCGAGCTTGATCAGAAATTATATGAACTCCGATGTCGTGCCCCACTCCCAAAAGCTACGCTAGCGCTATTGCCAACCCCTCAGCCTAGACGGTATACTGAGACCCCAAGGAGGACGAGACGATGTTTGTGCGCATGTGGATGACCACCGATGTCGTCACGGTCACGCCGGAGACTCCTATCTTAGAAGCCCAAGATATGATGAAGAAGCACGGGGTACGCCGCCTGCCTGTCGTCAATAAGCGGGGCAAGCTCATGGGAATCGTCACCAAGAGCGATATCCTCGAAGCTGGGCCGTCAGATGCTACGACGCTGAGCGTCTGGGAGTTAAATTATCTTTTAGCGCGCACGACCGTCGAGCAGATCATGGTCAAAGCTGAGGATTTGATCACGGTCAGCCCCGACGATCCCATCGAGCGCGCGGCGCTACTCATGCGCAAGCACAAGGTCGGCGGGCTGCCCGTGGTCGAAGGGGGACACTTAGTCGGGATCATTACAGAATCTGATATCTTTGAAGTCTTCTTGAGATTGCTGGGGGTCCATCAGAAGGGCACGCGGCTCACCGTCGAGCTGGAAGATCGTCCTGGGGCGTTGGCTGAAGTCCTCGAAGTCATCCGCGACCACGACGCCAACGTGCGCAGCGTCGTGACGTGCGACGAGTGCCGCACCACCCCAGAGACCGGAGTCTTTGTCATCAAGATAGACAGCTACGACTGGCGCCCCATCGTCAAGGACTTAAAAGAGAGAAAGATCAAAGTACTCGACGCGCGACACGTCGAGAGCGCCAAGGGAGAGTAATCTATGGCCAAGAGCTCAAGAAAGCCAGGGCCCATTGTCGTCGGCGCCCCGATCACGGGGCGAGAGAAGACATCTGAACTGATCGAGACGGCATTTCAAGCGTTTGTGGGGCGTGAGCTGCGCACCGCCTATCAGATCATCAGACGAATGATCGCCGAAGATCACACGATCGTGCTGTCGCTCTCCGGGGCAATGACCCCAGCGAGCCTCCATACGACGTGTCTTATCCCGCTCATCAAGGCCGGGATTGTAGATATCCTGGTCACGACGGGCGCCAATATCTATCACGACTTACAGCGCGCGATAGACGGCGAGTTCTTTGCAGTCGATCCCAATATCGGGGATATTCAATTGCGTCGTAGCGGCCTGACGCGCATCTATGATCTGGTCTTTCCCGAGGACGACCTCTATCGCACGGACAAGTTTGTGCAGAAACTCCTCACCCACAAAGCGTTTCAGCGACGGATGACCACGACAGAGTTTCACGATCTATTGGGGCAGCATGCCGCGAAGTTCTTCAAGAAAAGAGCCCAAGAAAGCTCGCTCACTGTGCAGGCGCATCTCCACCGGGTGCCGATCTTCTGCGGGGCTCCCCAAGATGGCTCGATCTATCTCAATGTCGCGTACCTGAAACGAAAGCTTGGCGAAAAATTTCAGTTCAGCATTGACATTGAGACAGATATCCACGAATTTGGGGCGTATCATTGGCTGGCCAAGCACCGCTGGTCCAAGAAGCTCAGCATCATTATCTTAGGGGGCGGGGTGCCGAAAAATTACAGCCTGCAGCCGGAGCCGTATCTGTCGCAGATCTGTGGGCTTGATACAGAGGGCTACGATTGCGACGTACAGATCTGCGACGCGCACGTGCAGAACGGGGGCTTGAGTTCATGCACCGCTGGGGAGGCTCATACCTGGGGGAAAGTTTCTGCGGAGTTTCACAAGAACTCTCAGTATGTCTTCGCGGACGTCACCTCGGTCTTTCCGTTCATCGTCCATGCGCTCCTGCAAGAGGGGCTGAAAAAAGAGCCGCGCCGGCTGCTGGACCGGCGCGACGAAGCGCTCCAGCTCTTAGATAGAGCCCTTGGGCTTTAAGGTCTGGCTCCGGTGCGCTGGGGGGTGCCGCGGAACATCGGCCAGGGGCTTTGAGCTGGGCCGGCTTCCCCACGGATCGCATAGAGCATCCCATCGCGAGAAGCGATATAGACCCTCCCGTCAGGACCGATCACGGGCGAAGAGCGTATCTCGCCACCAGCTTTGAAACGCCATCGCTGGGTGCCATCGGGATTGATCGCGTAAAGATTCCCGTCATCGGAGCCGACATACACGACCCCATCGGCAGCGACAGCAGGCGAGGAGTAGATCGGCCCTTCAGTCTGAAAGCGCCATCGCTCTTTTCCATCGGGCGCGACGGCATAGAGTTGACCGTCTAGCGACCCCACGTAGATCGTGCCATCGGGCCCGATGGCCGGGGAGGAGACAATTTTATCGTTCGTTTGGAAGCGCCACTTCTCTTTGCCATCGGGGGCTAGCGCGTAGAGATAGCCGTCGTCGGAGCCAATGTAGATCGTGTCGTCGGCCCCGATGGCTGGGGAGCTGCTGATCGCATCTCCAGTGCGGAAGCGCCATTGACGATAGAATCCGTCGAGATTTACCGCATAGACGCGCCGATCGAGCGAGCCCACATAGAGCACATTCTTACTGAGGGCGGGGCTGGAGACGACCCCTCCTTCGACGTCGAAGGGCCGCCATTTCAGTATTCCATTGGGCCCAACAGCGTAGACTTTGGCGCTCTCTGAGGGCTCGCTCCCTGAGCCAACATACACAGTTCCATCAGGACCGATCGCTGGGCTACCGCGAAGGGGCAGATCTGCCGTGAAGCGCCATTTCTCCTTGCCGTTGGGGGCTATTGCGTAGAGATTCCCGTCGTCTGTACCCAAATAGATCGTTCGGTCTTTGGCAATAGCGACCGACGCCGAGAGAATAGCCCCACCCGCGCGGAATGTCCATTGCTCCTGACCGTCAGAACTGAACGCATAGAGCGTCTGATCTGCTCCAAAGAGATAGATCGTGCCGTCAGGGCCCAACGCGGGGCTGGAGTCCGTCGGTCCTACAGAAGCCTGCCAGAGCAAGGTTCCGCCCGCCGGGGTCAGCTCCAACCCGAAGCGCACCCACTGCGGGCTGTTCTCGGCTCCTGGGGCTCGGATCATTATCAGGGCGCGATAGCGTCCCGCCGCCAGCGCCATATTGTCGACTTTGACCCCTACTACAGTAGACTCTCCAGCGGCGGTCTCCCCCGCATTGGGCGTGACCGTCAGCCATGAGGCATCCGTGAGCGCCGTCCAGGAGAGCGTCCCGCTCCCCACATTGGCGATCTCAAGCTGCTGTTGCGGAACCTCGCCCACTCCCGCTGTGCCCTGAGCGCTCAAGCTCTGAGGCGTCACGCGCAGGACCGGAACGGCTATAGCTTCGAAAGAGAACTCTTTTGGTAGGCTGGTCTGGCCGGCTTCATCAGTGAGCGTCACCGAGAGCGTCACGCGCTGTGCGAGAGCAGTCGCGATCTCAAATGAGAAGACACCCTCGGTGCGGCCCTTCACGTTGGGTGTAACTTGAAAGCTTTGAAATTCCGTGGCGCTCACGACGGCAAAGTCAGCTCTCACAAGATCGCCATCGGGGTCTTTGAAGCCGACAAAGCCCACCACAGGCTTCCCCGTAGCTCGGATCTGTGCAGGGAAGTCTATAAAGAGAATCTCCGGTGGGCTTTGACTCTGCACTGTGTGTCGTGCCAGAGCGAGGGCAGTCTTTATAGTAAGTATTACCCAGATGCGCGCGAGCTTGTGCCCATTGGAGAAGACAGCGATCAAGAACGGGAATTCTCCAGAGCCGCTGGGGCTGCCAAAGATCGAGCCGGTGCTGGGCGAGAGCTGCAAGTTCACTTCGCTGAGAGCGCGGCTCGTGCGCTCCCCGACTGTAACGTTGGGCTCCTCGACGAAGCGCACGCCCACAGGCAGGGCGTTCTTGATCTCATTGGGAAGCTCAACCCGACCGAAGACCCCAGACTGCACCTCTGCTGAGAATTCATAGAGGGTCGGCTCGATCTCAGGGGCGCCGGAGGCACAAGACTCATTAGAATAATCTGACTGACCCGTTGATGTGAACGCCCGCACTCGATAGCAATATGTAGTCTCGGGGAGGACTGCCGTGTCGGTGAACTCGGTGCTATCGGGGCCGAGTCGCGCGATCTCGACGAAGTCGGGATCGAGGGCAAAGCGACGTTCAACGGAGAAGCCCGATTCGTTGGTAGCGCGATCTTGCCACGTAAGAGCGATCTCGCGTGGGCCGCGCCCTACTGCCGTGAGATTCGCTGGGGCGTTGGGGATGACAACGACTTTCCCGAGGAGCAGCTGCCCTGCGCCCCAGTCATTGTCTTTCCCGCGGGCGCCACGGTCTTCGGCACGCTTTTCTAGAAACTCTTGGATTTGTTTTGGCGTGAATTGAGGGAAGATCTGTTTGACGAGTGCAGCAGCTCCCGCGACGTGTGGCGCCGACGCGGACGTCCCGTCAAAGCCCGGATTTTGATTAGGTCCGTCGCCTGTGTACTTCCCGTATATTGCTGTCGAGACGTGCGATGGGGCGGTGATATCGGGCTTCACGCGGTTATCTTTCGTAGGGCCGCGGCTGCTGTAGACTAAGAGATTCGTCTCCGGGCAGAGATTGCTTGGACAGCGATCGGGGGCATGATGGAACGCTCCAACGGCAATGACGTTAGGGGAGATCGCTGGCTCGAAGATCGAAATGCTCCCGCGAGGGACTTTATACTCGATCGTATGGCACTTCAGGCAGTCTGCGATAGCGATATCCAGCCGAGCTGCGGGGGCCGCTGCGCGCTTCTTAATAACACGAAGCCCAATATAATAGTGTCGCCCAACGATCCTTAAGTCCGGGGTAAAGACGATAAATATACCCCCCTTAACAGGAATACCGGGTTTCCAGACCCAATCGGCACGTCGCCGCAGATCCGGCTGGGCCTCAAAGACGAATTCGAGATCGTAGTCATCGTTCGCTCCGGTGCACGGGGCGTCCCAGCTCAAGAACGCACCTACTGCTGCTGCCGCTATAGTGTTCTCTATGTTGACGAACTCCACCTCGACGCTGAGGGTCTCATCGAAGCTCGAGAACTCATTCACATTATTGTTATCCCTATCGGTGAATGAACCTTCCCAGTGGCTGTCGCCGAGGTTGCCGGCACTGGCCACCCAGGTGATGCCCGCGTCGCGAGCCTTCTTTATATGGGGCTCAAACAATCCCTCCCCACGGAAGCACCCCGAGGCATATCCCCCAGATGTATTGAGCACATCTACTTTCTGGGTGATCATCCAATCGACGGCTTGGCGAAACTCGACATCGGTCTCGAAGGCCGCAAGATAGAGGTTCATCCCCGGCGCAATATCCGTGATGACCTCGCTCACGGCGATCCCGTGCTCCCCAGGAAACTCCGGATCTGTCATCTGCCCATCGCGGCGGAAAGACCGAGCTGTGACGCGCTCTCGTGGGGGCAGCTCTCTGCCCAAGAGTCGTTCGTAGCGATCAAAATCGGGGTCAATCACCCCGACTTTCACCCCACGCCCATCGACCCCTTCCTTGTGCCACGCTGGCGCACCGATGAGCTTCTGCCCCTCGCTAATAAATGTCCCTTGAGTTAAGATCGGCCGGACGGGCAGCCGAACAAACTGCACCTCTTTGAGATCAGCGATCTGCCGGACACTGCTGAGGGGCAGCAAGGCTTGAATCTGAGCGCCGTAGTTCAGCTCAACTTGGCCCCCAACGCGCTCAATGGCTGACGCGATCTTGCTTATAGCTCTCTCCGACTCGGTTTCAATAATGACTCTGACGTGATCTCCTTGACGGTGAACGTTATAGGGCATCCGGCGCAGCACATCTGTTATGAAGAGAGGGGATGTCTGAGAGCTCGAGATCAACTCCTCGAGAGCGTTAGCGATCTTGGGGTGGTCGAAGCCCTTCCCTTGGGGCCACACGTCCCACTCTTGAGCCAGGGCTGCAAACCCGCTCACAAAACAAAGCACTAGCAAAACCGCACCGCTTCTTTTGAGCATGGCTCCTCCCTTATTCTTGAGGGTACACAATTTTTAGCACAAAAGCCTAATAGTGTCAAGACACGAAAAGGCTCGCTTGTGCTTGCAATTTGACAGAGGTGCGCTCTTTGTGCTATAGATACTCTATCTTGACAGGGGGTGAACCTATGCCGGAGCTCTTGACCGCGTTGGGGAATTTCCTGATCGCCGTGGGGATCACAATTCTCTTAATCCGTATCGGGGGATACTTCGAGAGCATGTGATTATTTGCTCTTCTGAAGTGTCTTCAGATGAAAGCCGATGAACTCGTCCAGCACCCCTTGGGCGAGGGTGATCTCTTCTTCGGTGAGCGCAAGGCGATCGAGTTTGTCCCACTTCAACCCTAAGATCATCTTGAGGTTCTGAGCTAGGCGTAAGCTGAGCCGGGTGTCGCCCACTTGGTGACAAGCCCCACAGACAAAACCCCCACTCTGCGGAGAGAACCAGACTTCGTCTGGACTGTTTGTCGTGCCCAGCCGAAGGCTGGGCACGGTGGAGGTCAAGCGAAGCTTGGTGCAGCCTGGGCCAGCGCGTGCGCAACTGCTCATGCGCGGCGCGATCCCCAGCGCGCGCATAAGCTTCAGTTTCACCGCCAGCGCTACCAGATCGAGATCTTTCAGCGAGCCCAGCGCATCGAGAAAATCTTTGAAAAACTCAAAGACTGCTCGGTCGGGATGATGCTCTTCTATGAGCTGATTGAGCAGATGCGCTGTCTGTAGAGCCAACGTCAGTCGGTCATAGTCGCCCTTGAGAGCGCGATAGTCTTCGAGAATGCTCGCTTCTTTGAGCAATTTCAGATTCTCAGCATCATAGAAGACGAATTCGCTCAGGGTCAACAGATCGAGGGCCGCGCCGAATTTGCTCTCGGTGCGCCGCGCACCCTTGGCGATGAGCGAGATCTTTCCGTAGTCGCGAGTGAGCGCCGTGAGGATGAGATCGCTCTCGCGAAACTTAATAGCTCGCAAAATAAACCCGATTGTTTTGAGGATCATGCCCGAAACTCCTGCCGACGCTGCGTCACCTTCTCCAAACGCTCTCTGATAATATGCACGCCCAAGCCTGGCCCCGTCGGGACTTTGATCGTCCCGTCGGGCTCGAGCACAAATGGTGGTTCGACGAGATCTTCTCTCCAATAGCGCGCGCTCGCCGAGATATCGTTGGGAAGAGTGAACCCGGGCAGGCTCGCTATGGCGACGTTCGCCGCCCGTCCGATCCCCGTCTCGAGCATTCCCCCGCACCAGACGGGCACGCCGCGCTCTCGACAGAGATCGTGAATCTTCTTCGCGTTGAGCAGTCCGCCCACCCGACCCGGCTTGATATTAATAATGCGACACGCCCTAATATCTAAAGCTTTACGGGCGTCGTCAGGGGTCTTGATGCTCTCGTCCAAACAGATCGAAGTCTTCAGCTCTCTTTGCAGCGCAGCGTGATCAATGAGATCATCATAGTCTAAGGGTTGCTCAAGCATCAAGAGCCCGAACTCATCAAATTTTCTTAGATGCTCGCGATCTGCAAGGCGATACGCGGCGTTGGCATCAGCCATCAGCTCGAGATTGGGGAAGCGTTGGCGCACTGCGCGCAAGATCTCGAGATCCCACGCGGGTTTCACTTTGAGCTTGATGCGCCTGTGCCCTTGGGCGAGACGACGCTCAATAACTTCGAGTAGTGTGGGGATGTCCTTCTGAATCCCAATAGAGATCACGCTCTCGATGCGATCTTTCGTGCCACCGAGCAACTTTGACAGAGAGATATTCTTCGCTTGGGCGAGCACGTCCCAGAAGGCGGCTTCCAGCCCCGCCTTGGCCATGGGGTGCCCGCGGATGGGCTTGAGTCTCGCTTGGAGCTCTTCAGCTGAAGAAAAAGTTTGTCCCAGCACCGCGGGGACGAGAAAGTCTTTTAAGATGTGCCAAGCCGTCTCGACCGTCTCATAAGAGTACCACGGCCCTGCACCAGCGACGCACTCGCCGTACCCCTTCAAGCCTTCACTATGAATAGTGATAATGATGCACGGTCGGACGGTCTCGCGCCAGCCGCTGGTCTCAAACGGCTCGACTAACTCCATAGCGATCTGGCGCAGCTCGATCCATTCGATCTTCATCGCTCTAAGAGGGCTTCTCGCGAAGCCCGCTCTAGCAGATAGAACGCGCGCTTGCGTCCTTCTTCCTCGACGACGAGAAAATCGCTCGCCCAGTAGCCATGAGCAAAATAGTATTCGAAGATCGCGCGCGTCTCAGCGCGCCATCGCTTGACCAATTCCATATTCTGCTCGCGCATCCTCTGCCAATGATAGGGGATTTCTAAGAGCAATTGGGGGTCAGTGCGCTCTAGAGAATATTTGCGATTGATCAGAAAGCCCTCGCGCTCTTCGGTCTCGTTTATGGCAGGAAGAGTATCGGGTGCTGAAGCACCCGGCTTACGGAGCTGGAAGCCTGCTGAAGGGGGCTTCTGAGCATGCTTCAGCACGCTTCCATCTGCTGAGCCGGCGGATTCATCCGTCGGCTTCTCTCTCAGCCGCGCCTGCACATGCGGGCTCGCGATCCACCACTCGACTGTGAGACGATCTGTCTCTAACCCAGCGTTCAAGCGATCGCGCATATCCCCGTAGAGATTTCTCTCGTATCTATTCGAGATGACGCCGAGCTTGTGCAGATTAAAGTGGGCGTTAGGACTCACGAGCGGATCGAACGTCCAAGTGATCAGCTCGACCCCTTGGGCGAGCACGGCCTCGCGCTGCTTAAGCTTCAGCTCGTATCCTACGCCCTGAAAGCGCCGCTCCGGCAGCACCGCGCACATGAGCGAGCAGTGCTTCAGTCTATGATTTTCGATGCCGGGGAACCCGTAGACAAACCCGATAAGTCTTTCATTCTCAAAAGCTCCTAGCAAGACACCCCCGTTCTTGATGGTCGTCAACAGCAGATGGTGCGGGACGACGCTGATATCTTCAAAGCCCCAGATTTCTTTCTGGAGCTGCTCGCACGCGTGCAATTCTTCAAGAGTGTGCAGAGGACGAATCGTAATCATACTTTTTGGCGCGCTTTGGCTCTCTTCCGACGATACATAAATTGATCGGCTTCTTCAAGGACAGCATCGAGTGAGCGGGGGGTCTGGGGCGACCACGAGGCAGATCCCAAGCTGATTGAGAGCTGCAAGCCCGCAAGCTCTCCCCCTAAGCGCGCACTGAGATTGTGGAGCTCTTGCTGGAGCCGCGCAAGGACGTGCTCGGCCTTCTCCTGAGTTGTCTGGGGCATAAGAATAATAAACTCATCGCCGCCGTAGCGAAAGAGACTGTCAGATTTGCGCACGATCTGCTGGAGAAACCGGGCGAGCTCTTGGATAACACGATCCCCTACTAAGTGTCCGAAGCGATCGTTCACCTCAAAAAAGTCGTCTATATCGATAAACACTAATGTGAACGGCTTGCGCGCGTTCATCAATCCCGTGAGCATCTCTTCAAGGGCGCGACGGTTGTAGACCCCAGTCAGGGGGTCATGGCGGGCCTGTTCAGCAAGCTGACGCTGTTGCTCCTGAAGAATCTGAATCTGATGCGTATTTATGAGAGCTAAGGTCGCCATGTGGACCACGAGGGCCAGAGGTTCGAGCTCTTTGGCGGTTGGCAAGCGACCATCGCGCGGTTGAGAGAGCGCGATCCGCCCAAAAATCTGATCTCCAGATCTCAAGAGCCAATAGAGCATATCATACGGCCCCCACTCGGCGCTCGGATGCGACTGCGCGACGGCTACCGCGCGCAGCTGGGGCAAACGCTCTGCCGAGACGTAGAGGGCCGAGCCGATGGGTTGTCCCGCCTCAAGGATCTGCTTATCAGAGAGAATCTGCCCTGAGGTGTGGCGCTGGCGCAAGAGCTGCTCTTCTTCTGGCGAGAGCCCCGCGGTGATATACTCCGCAATGGGAGGAGGATCGGACTGATCAGGCGAGACCGGCCGCGCGTAGAGCGAGACACCTACCCGCTCGAAGCGCGAATATTGGACAAACGCCTGGGCGACCTCTTGTAAGATCGCTCTGGTATCAGAGCTTTGGAGGATCTGCGTGCCAATGGCGATCAGCTCGCGATAGAGAGCCCCTAGCTCGCTCATGGGTCATCCTTCGCGTCCCAGCATCTTGGCGATCTCGGAGTCGTCCTCGTTCCAGCCAGGACGAACCTTCACTTGTAAATCTAGATAGACGTGCTTGCCCAGAAAAGTTTCAATCTCTTGTCGAGCTAGGCGCCCGATCTCTCGGATCATGCGGCCGCCATTCCCAATGATGATAGGCTTCTGGGACTCTCGCGCGACGTAGATATTCGCAAAGATCTCCACGAGCCCGTCCTCACGCTCTTTGATATGGACGACCTCGACCCCCGTCGAGTACGGAATCTCTTTATGAGTCAGCTGATAGATCTTCTCACGAATAAACTCAGCGATCACAAACTCCAAGGGGCGAGCGAGCTGGGTCGTATCCTCAAAGTACTTCGGGCCCTCGGGGAGGAGCTCCGCGATCGTATTGGCAGCTAACCCGAGATTGATCCCATGTAAACACGAGATGGGGATGATCTCGCGGAAGAGCCCAGTCTGCTGATACGCCGCCTTTGTCTCTTCGAGCTGCTCCTTCGAAGCGAGATCTATCTTATTGATTAAGAGCACGATGGGATTTGGGAAGTTTTTTATATGCTCGAAGACTTTTGCGTCGTACTCGTGGAGTTTGCCCCACGGTTCAGTCATATAGACTAGGACGTCGAGGCCATCGAGGGCAGCATACGCTTGTTTGAGGAGATATTTGCTGAGCTTATCCACGGGCTGGTGGAGCCCTGGGGTGTCCACAAAGACAATTTGAGCGCCGGGCAAGGTGAGCACGCACTGGATGCGATGGCGCGTGGACTGGCGCTTCTCCGAAACAATTAAGAGCTTCTTGCCCATGAGGGCATTGATGAAGCTCGACTTGCCGGCGTTGGCCTGCCCCAACACCCCCACAAACCCCGACTTAAATCCCATTCAGCCAGTTACCCTCCTGTATTATTTGGATCGCTCGGAGAATATCATACTGCAAGAGACGATCCTTTTCCACCGGGGGGATCTGCTCAGAAATGCGTTGATAGAGGGTGCGAGTGCGCAGGGCCATCAGAGCGGGGTCACGGAAGCTCAGAGCCTGACGCACCGTCAAGAGCTCTATCGCTAGGATCGTCTCGACGTTTTGGACGATCTGCAGAGCTTTATACGCGGAGACAGTGGCCATGCTGTTATGATCTTCTTTGCCCCCAGACGTGGGGATGGAGTCAACGCTAGCAGGGTGCGCGAGGACTTTGTTCTCGGCAACGAGCGCCGCGGCAGTATACTGCGGGACCATCAGTCCCGAATTGAGGCCGCTCTCTGATACTAAAAACTTGGGGAGATCCGGGGCTTCGAGCAAGAGGGCGATGCGCCTCTCTGAGAAATTCCCGATCTCGGCGACAGCTTGTCCCAATAGCTCGCAACAGAACCCCAAGATCTGACCGTGAAAGTTCCCCCCAGAGAGCACCTCGCCCGACTCCGCAAAGACCAACGGATTATCCGTCGCGGAATTCATCTCGATCTCAAATTTTTCTTGGACGAACTCGAGCGCATCCGCTGAAGCGCCGAGCACTTGGGGAATGCAGCGCAGGGTGTAATTGTCTTGGATATCGTCGGTGCGGCGGCCGGTGAGCTTGCTCCCTGAGAGCCATTCTCGCAGGGTTTGTGCGACGCGCAATTGTCCCGGATGGGGGCGCGCGCGGTGAAGACGCTCGTCAAAAGCTTCGGTGTGCCCGCCAAGAGCTTCGACGGCCAGGGCGCTGATCGCTTGCGCTTGAGCTAAGAGACTCTGTGCGCGCACCAGCGCCACAAACCCCAACGCTAACGTGACTTGCGTCCCGTTGATGAGCGCCAGCCCTTCTTTGGGAGCCAAGCGTAATGGCTCCAGCCCAAGCTCTCTCAAGAGCTCTCCTCCCGACAGCATTCTTTCGTTGAGCTTCGCCTGGCCCTCGCCGATCAGTAGTAATGCTAAATGGGCTAAAGGCGCCAAGTCCCCGCTGGAGCCCACCGAGCCCTTGGCGGGGATGATGGGCACCACCCCGTGATTGAGCAATTCTTTGAGGTACTCGACGATCTCGACGCGTACCCCAGATCGTCCGTGCAACAGCGAGTTCAATCGAAAGAGCACAGCGGCCCGGGCAACCTCATCGGGGAGGGGCTCTCCCACGCCGACGGCGTGGCTCTTTAGAAGATTCTCCTGAAGCAGCGAGAGCTTTTCATTTGGGATCGTTTGGGTGCTCAGCTTCCCAAAGCCCGTGTTGATCCCATAGACTCTCTGATTTTCAGAGACGATCTTCTCGACGACGGCCCGGCCGGCGCGCACGCGCTCGAGCGCGTGTGGCGCTAGCGAAACGCGCTCTCCCCCAAAGACGATTCGCTTGGCCGTCTCGAGAGTGAGAGAGTGTCCATCAAGCTCGATCATGCGCATTCAGTATACTAATAGAGAGAATGTTCACGCAAGAGTTCTACGTCGTCTGTGACAATATCCGCAGCACGTTCAACGTCGGGGCGATCTTCCGTACCGCCGATGCTGCTGGAATCACGAAGATTTATCTCTGCGGGTACACCCCGACGCCGCCGCGCTACGAGATTGAGAAAGTCGCGCTGGGGGCAGAGAAATCCGTCCCCTGGGAGCATGTCGCCCAAACGTGGCGACTCCTAGCGCGCCTCAAAGCCCAAGGAGTTCAGATCGTAGCTCTCGAAAATAACATTGATCTCCCCACGATGGACTATCGTGAATTCATCCCAAAGTTCCCCATTGCGTTAGTGTTGGGCAACGAAGTGACCGGGCTCTCCCCGACGCTCCTCAAGCGCGCCGATGTGATCATCACGCTGCCTATGCACGGGAAGAAAGAATCGCTCAACGTTGCCGTAGCTTTCGGGATTGCTGCGTACCGGCTCAATGAGCGTCGGAAATGATCTCCCTAGTATACCGGCGGATGAATCCGCCGGCTCAGCATCCGGCCCCCTTCCCAAACTTGCCGTGCCCAGAACACATCTGGTATAATAAAAAGCCCTGGGCTTGTCTGAAGCCCCGTGCTAGAGTGCAAGAGCGTTGCTCTTGTGCAATAGTGTGGTTGTGTGGAAGGCAAGTCCATTTTGCTTTTGAGGTGATCGCCATGCAGGAACTCTTAGAACACCTGCAGCAACGGTCATCGTCCATCGTAGAGGGGGATGTGCGGCGAATGCTCCAGGTCCTCTGCCGCGAATCTGATATCTGGCAAGCCGCGGGCGCCTGCGAGCGTCCCTTTCCCCATTTTGTCGAGCTGATCGAGGCTTTGCAACAGCTCGGCTATATCGAAATTCAAGGGCGTACCCTAGTCTTCACGCCCGCGGGCCGCAAAGCCCTAGAAGGGTGGCATATTTATCACTCACCCCCAGTGGGGCAGATCTGTTATCACTGTTCCGTTGGCCCTGCCCCACTCCCAGAACTCCAAAAGAAATTCTCTCAAATTGCTCGACGTCGTCCCCAAGCGGCTCAAGAGTTCGAGCAGGGATTTCTCACCGAAGAGTCAGTGATTCGCCGTGTGGTGTGGCTCGATCGCTGCGGCGATCTCGATCATAAAGCGATTGCAGTCCTAGGAGATGACGATCTGCTCAGCGTCGCTCTGGCGCTGACGGAGAGACCCTCGCAGATCGTCGTCTTCGAGATAGATGCGCGTCTTGTGGAGTTTCTCACCGAGCAAGCCCAGCGCGCTCGCTGGCCCATGCGCGCTTATGTGCACGACCTGCGCCAGCCCATCCCCGAAGAGTTTTTGGGGAAATTCGATGTCTTCGTCACTGATCCGTTGGAGACTATTGAGGGCTTTTGGCTCTTCGTCGGGCAGGGGCTTTCCTTGCTCAAGCCCGGCGCAGGCCAAGCGGGATACTTTGGGCTGAGCAAGATCGAAGCTTCTCCCTCCAAGTGGCATCTCTTCGAGCAGCGTCTTCTTCAGCATGATCTGTTCATATCGGACATCTGTCGGGACTTTGGGTTCTATGAGAATTGGCCATATATGATGGAGACGACCCCCTTGGCCTCTGTCGCTCCGGATCGTCCGTGGTATCGGTCGGCGCTCGTTCGGATGGAGACGCTTAAGGATTTTCGGCCGCCACGGTGTCGCTCCCTTGGGGAGGAGGTGGATATCTACTATGATCGCGAATCCATCATAGCGCCAAGGAGGTGAGCAATGCGGGAGCAAGCCCTGGGTCGCCATCTCATCTTAGAGATCTGGGACGCTGATCCCCGTCTTCTCGATGACGCGCACGCGCTGGAGCAGCTCCTGCTCCAGGCGGCGCAGGCTGCCAACGCCACCGTCATTCAAAGCGTCTTCCACCACTTCAGCCCCTACGGCGTCAGCGGCGTTGTGATCATTGCAGAGTCCCATCTGACGATTCACACCTGGCCGGAGTACCGCTACGCCGCGATAGATATCTTCACGTGTGGGCTGAAGATGGACCTTGAGGCCGCTGTAGAAGTCATTGCGGCGGGGCTGGGAGGGCGCATGGTGCAGATCGAGATCAGTCGTGGGCAGGGGGTGCGCCGCGCGCAGCGGCAGCCCTTGGCGCTGAACGCAGTTCAATGACGAAGCTTCTCAAGGAGCAGAGCGCGCACCTTATGGGGATCGGCCTTGCCCGATGTAGCTTTCATCACTTGGCCTTGCAAAAATCCCAAAGCCGCTTCTTTGCCCGTGCGAAAATCCGCAACAGCTTTGGGGTTCTCTGTGAGAACTTTCGTAACAATCTCTGCGAGGAGACCCTCATCGGAGATCTGCCCCAGCCCCTCCTCACGAACGATCTCTTGGGGAGCTCTGCCCGTCTTGAACGATTCTTCGATCACATCTTTGGCGACCGTGCGAGTGATCTGCCCCGAGCGCACCATCTGCAGCACCTGGGCGAAGTGCTCCGGCTTCATTGTGATATTAGAAGATTGTTGCTCTTTAAGGAGTCTCAGAAGCTCGGACATCATCCAGTTGCTCACGTCTTTAGGGTGCTGATGGAGCTTGACGACGGCTTCAAAGTATTCAGCGATGGGGCGCTCTTCGGTGAGCACGGCGATATCGTACTCCGGGAGCTGATACTCTTGGGAGAAGCGGGCGCGCTTGGCCGCGGGCAACTCCGGCAGAGATTCGATGACCTTTTGCTTCCATGAGCCATCTATCTGCAAGGGGACAAGATCGGGATCGGGGAAGTAGCGATAATCTTCAGACTCTTCTTTGGCGCGCATCGGCTCGGTCTCTTGCGTCTTTTCGTTCCAGAGCCGCGTCTCTTGGGTGACGGAGCCGCCGCGCTCAAGGATCCCCCTTTGCCGGTGCACCTCATAGTCAAGAGCTGATTCTACAGCCTTGAATGAATTCATATTTTTGATCTCGATCTTAGTGCCCAATTGAGCGTCAGAGCTCACGGAGATGTTCGCGTCGCAACGCAGGGAGCCCTCTTCCATGTCGCCGCTGCAGACCCCAAGATACCGCAAGATCCGGCGGAGCTCTTCCATGTAGAGTCGCGCTTCTTGGGGAGAGCTCAGCTCAGGCTCGCTGACAATCTCGATGAGGGGCACGCCGGCACGGTTGAAGTCTACTAGACTCACGCCCGTCTCGGTGTGGAGGAGCTTGCCGGCATCTTCCTCGAGGTGCACGCGTCGGATTCGGACGCGCTTGCCCGTCGGCAGCTCCAAGAAACCGCGGATCGCTAAGGGCTCGTCAAACTGCGAGATCTGATACCCCTTAGGGAGATCGGGATAGAAATAATTCTTTCGGGCAAACGTTGATCGCTGGGGGATCTCACAATGCAAGGCGAGCGCGGCCATGAGCGCGTATTCGACGGCACGCTCGTTGAGCACCGGCAGCGCCCCGGGCATCCCCAAGCAGACGGGACACGTATGGGTATTGGGTGGGGCGCCAAAATATTCTGCTGAACAGCCACAGAAGAGCTTGGTCTTGGTCAGCAGTTGCGCGTGGACTTCGAGGCCGATGACCGTGCGCATGGTCTTAATAATATACCGGCGGATGAATCCGCCGCCTCAGCAGGTGGGAGCGTGCTGCAGCACGCTCCCACAGCTCCTTTAGCGGGCTTCCATCTGCTGAGCCGGATGCTTCAGCATCCGGCTCCCTTTCTCTCCAGACTCTTCAGACTCCCTCCCCGGCACGTAGCGCACCACTGAGACAACTTTGTCGCCCTCGTCTAGATCTATGAGCTTGACGCCCTTGGCGTAGCGCCCTACGATGCGCACCTCTTGAGCCGAGATGCGAATGATCTTCCCGTTGAGGGTCGCGACCATGATCTCGTCGTCGTCTTTGACCTTCTCGATAGCGACGACCAGACCCGTCTTTTCGTCGACTTTGATCCCCAAGACGCCCTTGCCGCCGCGCCCCTGCGACGGGAACTCTTCGAGGGGAGTGCGCTTGCCGTAGCCGTTCTCGGTCACAAGCAAGAGCTTATCTTCGGGGTCGCCGGGTTCGAGCGTCACTAATCCCACGAGCCGATCGCCCTCATCCAGCCGCATCCCGATGACGCCCTTGCTGGGGCGGCCGGTGCACCGCGCCAGCTCTTCTTTAAAGCGAATGGTCATCCCCTGAGCGCTGGCTAAGAGCACTTCGCCGGCGCCCGTGGAGATCGCCGCGTCAACGATATAATCCCCAGGCTCGGCGTTGATCGCCAAGATCCCGCTCGTGTGGGCGTTATAGAAATCTGCGTATTCGTTGCGGTTGAGGATCCCCTGGGCTGTGGCCATCAAGCAGTAGCGCTGCTCCGCCCCATCAGTGTGCAAGGGGAGCATGGCGCAGACTTCCTCATCCGGCTCCATGGCGATGAAGTTTCTGAGATTTTCGCCCTTGACGTCGCGCCGTTCCGAGTAGAGCTGATAAGCTTTCAGTTTATACGCTTTATGGGCCTTGGTGAAGATCAAGAGATCATCGCGGGCGTGGCAGGTGAAGACGCGCTTCATGGCATCGCCCTCGCGCAGCCGCATCACTAAGATGCCCTTGCCCCCGCGCTGCTGCTTCCGGTAGGCTTCTTCCTTGGGAGCGCTCGCATAGCCCTTCACGCTCACGCTGATCAGAAGGTCTGTGTCGGGGATGAGCGCCTCTTCGCTGAGCGTCTCGCTGCCGTCGAAGTCAGAGACGATCTGGGTGCGGCGCGGATCGCCATACTTCTTCTTGAGCGCGAGCAGCTCGTCTTTGATGATCGCATCGAGCTTCTGAGGATTGGCCAGAATCTCTTTGTACTCTT
>DAIPXV010000008.1:0-30838 GCA_036783095.1 Candidatus Bipolaricaulota bacterium | reverse complement strand
CACAGCGTTCCCCCCACGACGAAGTATTTCAATCCCCGCCTGGACGGCCAAGGGCTGGCTCGTGGCCACGACGCCACGATGAGCTATTAGTGGACTGCGAGCCGAACGATAGAGGTTCATCTCGGACATTATACTCTACAAGCGCCCTTGACGGGATTCTCTCTATCTGCTACACTCAAGGCACAACCCGCTCCCATCGTCTAGCGGCCTAGGACGCTGGTCTCTCAAGCCGGAAACAGGGGTTCGAATCCCCTTGGGAGCGCTCTCGATCGCTTGACAGACTCATAAGAATATGATATCTTGTCGCACTCGAAGACTATAATATAATGGAGGAGGTCACGTATCGCTGGACCACATAGCCGCATTCGCAAGAACGAGGAGATCCGGGCTCGCGAAGTTCGGGTCATAGACGAGAACGGCAAGCAACTGGGGATCATGCCCCTGGCAGAAGCGATCAAGCAAGCCCGGAGTCGCAATCTCGATCTCGTTGAGGTCGCCCCGCAAGCCAACCCGGTCGTCTGCAAGATCGTCGACTTTGGGAAGTATCTCTATCGCCAAGAGAAGCGGGAGAAGAAGCGAGCCAAAGGGGGCAAGCTCAAGGAGATTCGGCTCACCACCCAGATCGAGAAGCACGACTTCGAGACGAAGCTTCGCCACATTCGCGAATTCTTGAAAGACGAGAATAAAGTCCGCGTGACCGTGATCTTCCGCGGACGCGAGATCATGCACATGAACCGGGGCCGTGATCTTCTCCAACGGATTGTCGAAGGGGTAGCCGATGTAGGCAAAGTCGAGCAATGGCCTAAGGAGCGCGGACGATCCTTACAGATGCTCCTGGTGCCAGGCAAGGGAACGACTACTATTCCCAAAGAGATCTTCTCAGGGGTGAGTAGCAATGCCGAAGAAGAAGACGCACAAGGGGATCGCCAAGCGCTTCAAGGTGACGCGCCGTAAGAAGGTGCTCGGCGCCACCTCCGGGTATCATCATAAGCTCGTGAAGCGCAGTCCCAATCGAAAGCGCCAGGCCCGCCAGGGCATCCAGGTCCCAGAGGCGTTAGCCAAAGAGTATATTAAGCTGCTGTCAAGCTAGAACGGAGGACGCATGCGTGTCAAGGGTGGCAACAAGAGACTGCTACGACGGAAGAAGATCTTAGAGCTTGCCAAGGGGTTCAAAGGGAAGCGGCGCACGTGCTTCCGCATCGCCAAAGAGCGCGTGATGCACGCGCTGCGCAACGCGTATATCAGCAGAAAGCTGCGCAAGCGCGACTTTCGCAGGCTGTGGAACATTCGCATCAATGCGGCGACGCGGGCGCGGGGGCTCCCCTACTCTCGGTTTATCAATGGGCTATCGAAGGCGGGTGTAAAGCTCAATCGCAAGATGCTCGCCGAGATCGCCATTCACGATCCGAAGACGTTCGACGTGCTTGTCGAAAGAGCTAAGGCTCAGCTTGCACACTAGTGCCCACAGTAAGAGTCCATCAAACAGAGCTTTATTATGCGCGAGCGGGGCAGGGCCAGCCAGCCCTGCTCTTCATTCACGGCGCTGGGGGAGATCATACTATCTGGGGGGAGCAGCTGCGCGAGCTCGCCCAAGATTTTTCGGTTGTCGCTTTAGATCTGAACGGCCACGGGCGCAGCCCCGCCCGTGAGGGCGACGGATTCCAGACATATACTGAAGACGTGCTCGCGGTTCTTAATGCGCTTGCCATGCCCATGGTCATTGTGGGGCATTCGATGGGCGGGGCAATTGCGCTCACGGTGGCGCTCCAGCGCCCAAAGAATCTTGTGGGCTTAGGGCTTGTGGGCACCGGAGCGAGACTGAAAGTCCACCCGCAGATCTTAGAACTCTGCCAGACAGACTTCGAGCGAGCGATTGACTTTATCGTGCAGTGGGCTTTTGCAGACCAGAGCCCTCGAGAGCTGCGCGAGCGGGCCCGCCAGCAGATGCGGCGCAATGGAGCTGACGCGCTCTTTCGGGACTTTTCGGGCTGTAATACTTTTGACGTCATGGCGCGACTCTCGGAGATCACTCTCCCCACGCTCATACTCTGTGGTCGCGACGACAAGCTCACTCCAGTCAAATATTCTGAGTACCTGCAGCAGAATATTCCCAACGCTCAACTGAAGATCATCGAAGGTGCCGGGCACATGGTGATGCTCGAGCAGCCGCAGGCTATCACCCAAGCCCTGCGGGAGTTCTGCGCGCGCTTGCCTTAGCTTCCCAGTCGCTTTACAATAACTCCATGAATTGGCCCAATGGTCTCACGCTGTTGCGCATCGTCTTGATCCCAGCGATCCTCTACTTTGTGCTCGTCCCTGGGCCGAGCTTTGGACTGATCGCCCTGGGGCTCTTTGCCCTAGCGGCGCTCACCGATGCCGCTGATGGCTATCTCGCACGCTGGCGACGGAATGAGACCAATCTTGGAAGGTTCGCCGACCCCATCGCCGATAAGATTTTAATAATCTCGGTGCTCTTGGCGTTCGTGCAACTGCGAGAAATCACCGCAGTTCCTGTGATCGTGATCATCGCGCGGGAGTTCTTGGTAACCGGGCTGCGCACCGTCATCAGCACCCAAGGAGTGGTGCTCGAAGCGAGCCTCTGGGGCAAGCTCAAGACGCTCTCTCAAATTGGGCTTGTGTTTGTGCTTCTCAGCCAGAGTGCGTTCCGCTGGGATGCCGACAGTATCACAGCTGTGCTTATCCCCCTCGTCGTCGCCATTACTGTGATCTCAGGGATCGAGTATTTCTATCGCTTCCGCAAGCTCTTGCGCAGGCTCTCATGAGATCAGTGTTGAGTTTGACAGTTCTCAGTCCTGAGGGAAATGTTTTATCTTAAGCGCTTTTTCACGTTGATCCGAGGGTGCTTGCCTGCGGGGAAAGGGGCCTCCGTCCCCGCCCCAATTTGCCTTCGAGGGGGGGGAACCTCTAGAATATGGGCATTCAAGGCCGGTGCGACGACTCTCCGAGGGCCCTTGAGGGTCGTCGCGCGGTCTACAACAGAATTTTCAGTAAGGGGGGTATTCTGCCATGAACAAGGCGGAGTTGGCGGAGTTGGTAGCCAAGCAGACGGGCCTGAGCAAGAAGGCGGCCAAAGAGGCCGTGGACGCGATGTTCAGCACCATCACCAAGACGGTCTGTGACGGGGAGCCTGTGAGAATTACGGGCTTTGGCACCTTTGAGGCCCGCCCGCGCAAGAGCTCCATGCGCATCAATCCACAGACCAAGCAGCGCATCATGGTCGCCTCCAAGGCCGTGCCGGGCTTCCGCGCCGGGCGCGAGCTCAAAGAGATGGTGCGCAAGAAGCTCAAGGTCGTCGAGGTGGGAGGGAAGCTCTCTATCAAGCGCGGCTAGCCTGTAGGGGCGCACCGCCGTGCGCCCCTACTCCGCTATCTTATCGTTGTCAAAAGCGCGAGCGCCCTCCTGAGGGCCGCCCTTAGGCAGAGCCAGTAGCGCGCCAGTGGAATTACTTTACATCAATGGGTTTGCCTTGGAGCATCAGGGCGCGCACCAGATCGCCTTCAGTGATCCATTTCTTGGCGAGCAAGATCTCTCCAAGCGGGCGCGTGCCCCCTTCTTTCTTCTGAATCTCTAGGGCTTGATTGAGCTTCTCTGGGGTGAGCTTGCCCAGATCGCAGAGGATCTCTCCGATGCGCTTGTTGCGCTCGAAGTATTCCTCGACGATGGAGAGGATCACCGCGCTCTTACTCCGCCGTTCCCGTTCGGCCTTCGCCTCCAATTGCTTGATGAGCGGGAGATCTTCCTTGGTGTAATAGATTGTCAGTTGCATAGCTTGAACCCCCTTTGATATCTGTGATAGTCTTGTATTCAAGAATATACACAAATGTAAGGGTTTTGTCAAGGCAGCAGTATTGACGGTATGGGACCACAGGACTTTTACGGCCCGCCGAAAAGGAAGCGCAGCTCAACCCCAAAGCGCCACTCCAGCCCCGATCCCCCGGGGCAGTCTGGGCCAAAACAGATCTCTGTGAACGCGCGGAAGAACGCAAGATCAAAGAGCGACTGGAAGATCTGCCTGCGGAAGGAGAACGCCCCACCCCCAGCTCCAGGAGGGGGAGGATCGGCCAAGAGCGTTAGGCTGTGCCACTGGAAGAAGCTCCAGTGCAAAGAGAGCTCGATGGGCAAGAGCGTAAGAAGCACATTGGGCGGGACAAACTCAAACGTCGAGCTGACCGTCATGCGCAGACGCAAGTCTGCTGCCGGCACGTTCACCTTCACCGCAAGCCCAGAGATGAGTTTTTGAAGCCCGCCGGGGGTGAAGAGCGTCATCATACTGAATGACGCGAGGTCGAGGGCATAGAATTCCGCCGCGACGACCTCTTCGGTGAAGACGAACGGCGCGGTGACGACGCGGTCGGGCTCGCGCTCGCTAAACGTGTCCAGCTTCACAATTCTGGGTTCAAACCCAAAGGGCTCGTTGACGATGGGCACTTGATCCCAATCGAGATCTTCAACAAGCTGGGTGACCCCAAAGCCTGTGTAGCTCGCAAGGGTGAACCACTCTGTCTTCACAGCTCCCTCGACGACCAGCCCCACTTCTAACGATGGGCTCTGGTTCTCTAAGATGAGCTCAACCCCAAGAGAGACGCCGCCAAAGCTCAACGCTGCGACCAGCTCATTTCTGTAGAACGTAAAGCCGTTGATGAACGTCAGACGATTGCGCGCCGACAACGGATTGACGCTCACGGACGCGATGAACCTCTGCCAGCGCAAGGGCGAAGAGGTAACATCGAACTTCGTGTCGGTGGCAAATGCAGCTTCAGCGACGCTGATGCGCGACAGAACGCGAAACTCCGCATTGAGAAAATAGGGCGCGACGTTGTTAAAACTCAGCTCGCTGATGAAGCGCCCCAACACAGACTGTCCTAACGCGCTCTGCCCCAGCAACGCTATACCCAAGGAGAGAACCAAGACCCCACGCATAACGCTTCGCCCTAGCTGATTCATGCTCTCACTCTAAGCGGCTATGCACGCGCCGCCAAGGAAGCTCGTGCAGAAGTGAGATGAGCTTCGGTTTGATCGCAGGGTGATGGGTGTCTCAGTCCAACAGGGGTTCTAAGACTTCCTCCAGCGTGGGATGACCGATCTCTTGCAGCTCATAGAGCACGCGCGTCGTGGGCACGTCGAATTTGATCAGCCTCTTCAAATCGATGGGGGTGCCGATAATGACGGCATCGCAGTCGGTGCGCTTGATGGTCTTCGCTAAGTCTCTGATCTGCTCCTCGCCGTAGCCCATAGCGGGGAGGAGTTTTCCGATGTGTGGGTACTTTTGGAACGTCTCGGCAATCGAATTGACGGCGTAGGGTCTGGGGTCAACGAGCTCTTTAGCTCCGTACTTTTCAGCGGCGAGCGTCGCCGCGCCGTAGGGCATCTCGCCATGAGTGAGCGTCGGCCCATCTTCAATAGCCAAGACGCGCTTGCCCTCGATGACGCTGGGGTCTTCGACGAAGATTGGCGAGGCCGCCTCGATAATCTTCACTGTGGGATTGAACTTCCTGATGTTCTCCCGAACGCGCTCGACTTGAGCTCGCGACGCTGTGTCCACCTTATTGATGACAACTACGTCAGCTAATAACAGATTGATGTGCCCTGGGAAGTACGTCACTTCGTGCCCGGCGCGCAGCGGGTCCGCCACGACGATCGTAATATCCGACACAAAGAACGAGAAGTCGTTATTGCCCCCATCCCAAACGATGACATCGGCTTCGCGCTCGGCCATACGCAGAATCTTTTCGTAATCTACCCCGGCGTAGACAACTGTGCCCCGCGCCAGATGGGGCTCGTACTCTTCGCGCTCCTCGATCGTACACTCATAGCGATCGAGGTCTTTGAAGCTTGCGAAGCGTTGGCACTCTTGCTTCACTAAATCGCCGTAGGGCATGGGATGGCGCACGACCACCACGCGCTTGCCGTGCTTGCGCAAAATATCAGTGACACGTCGAGTAGTTTGGCTCTTGCCAGAGCCAGTACGCACCGCCGTCACGGAGACCACGGGTTTCTTCGCTTTGAGCTGAGTAGATTGAGGCCCAAGGAGCATGAAGTCTGCGCCAGCAGCCATGGCCCAACTCGCTCGCTCCATCACATACTGATGCGAGACGTCGCTGTAGGAGAAGACCACAAGATCAACGTCGTGCTCAGCTATCAGTTCCCTCAAATTCTCTTCGGATTCGATAGGGATCCCTTTGGGGTAGAGTTTGCCTGCGAGCTTGGCGGGGTAACGTCGGCCGTCAATATTGGGGATCTGGGTCGCAGTAAACGCGACGACTTTATAGTTTGGGTTATCGCGGAAGTACACGTTGAAGTTATGAAAATCGCGCCCGGCGGCGCCCATAATAATGACGCGCTTCACGGTGCATCACTCCTTGTTGAGAGCCTTGGACAAGCAAATAACGAAATGAGCCTTGCAATCTTACCAAATGCGACATCCGCTGTCAAGAGAAAGCTCGGGGCTTCTGCGCTGTGTCCACCCCCATGACGACTCGTCCATCTATCAGTTCGATCACCCGATCGGCGTGCTGAGCGACCCGCGTATCGTGCGTCACCAAGATCAGGGTCACTCCGCGCTCGCGGTGCAGCTCGCGCAGCAGATCGAGCACGGCTTTTTCTGTCTTGGAATCTAGACTTCCTGTGGGCTCGTCAGCCAAAATCAGCTCGGGATTGTTGATGAGCGCCCGGGCGACAGCGACGCGCTGTCGTTCGCCCCCTGAAAGCTCTGGCGGCCGCCGATGCGCTTTATCAGCTAGCCCAATGCGCTCGAGAAGCTCGCGCGCTCGCGCCTGCGCCTCGTGCCGAGGTTCGTTGAGCTCCAGGGTGGGGATCAAAAGATTCTCGAGCGCTGTCAGCGACGGGATGAGATTGTGCAGCTGAAAGATAAATCCAACTTTGCGGGCGCGAAAGCCCGCTAAATCCCCGTGGCTGTGAGTCAAATCCTCCCCAGCGACCCAGAGCTCCCCTGAATCGGGCCTATCGAGAGCGCCAATGAGATTGAGAAGAGTGCTTTTGCCTGAGCCCGACGGCCCACAGATCGCGACAAACTCCCCAGCGAAGATCTCCAAGCTCACTCCATCGAGGGCGCGGGTACGCCCGTTCTCGTAGGTTTTCACAAGATCGCGTGCGATCACAATCAGCTCATTCATAGCGTAACGCCTCTTGAGGAGAGATGCGCGACGCGCGGTAGGCCGGATAGAGCCCGCCCACCACCCCGACCATGAGCGCAATCAACAACGCCTTCGTAAATAATGCCGGGGTATAGAGCGGGCCGATGAGCCCGCGCACCTGAGGCAGGAGCGTCACCGCACGCGCCGCCCCCCAGCCCAGCAGCGTCCCAACGATCGCAGCGATGACACCGAGCGCCAGCGACTCCCCCAAAATGAGTTGCAAGACGCGCTGTCGCCGCCACCCCACCGCCCGCAAGATCCCGATCTCCCGCGTGCGCTCAAACACCGACATGATCATGGTGTTCATCACGCCGATCCCGCCAATGACTAACGCTAACAGCGAGATCAGCCAACTACCCGCGCGCACCAAGCTCAAGCTCTGATAGTTTCTATTAAACTCTTCAGAAGAACGCAGCGTGATGAGCGAGCCTCCATATTCGCGCTCGACGCGCGCCATCACTTCTTCAATCGAGACGCCTTCGTGCACGCGCACGAGGATGACCGTCAGCTCCGCAGGGCGATTCTTCAGCTTCTGCAGCGTGCGCAGCGGGAGCAACGCCCCGCCATCCTCAAGGAGATTCCCCGTCTCGTAGATCCCAACAACCCGAAATTTGTTGAGATCGATCTCGACGACATCGCCAAGCTTGATCCCCAAAGTATTCGCCGCGATCTTCCCCAAGAGCACTTCGTCTTCGACATACGGAGAGAACGCGCGCCCCTCAAGGAGCGTGACGCCGCCCAGCTCAAACGCATCGGGTTCGATGCCGATCGTCAAGAAGTATGGGTTCCCAGGGAAGCTCGCGAACGCCACGAGTGCCCCGACGGCCTGCTTGATCTCCGGCCAGCGCACAATCTCATAGAGTCGAGCCTCAGGAACAGAGCTGAGCACGATCATGGGGGCGTGGGCTTGCCCAATCGAAAAGTCAGCTTTGCCGGAGCGCAGTGTGGCGATCAAGTTTCGCTCCATGCCGTCAGCGATCGCTCCCAGGGCGATAATCGTCGCGATCCCCAAGCTGATCCCCAGGACCGCCAAGAGACTGCGCACCCGCTGGCGCCAGAGATTTTTGAGAATCAAATGTGCGAAAGACATATCAGAAATTGAGATTGAGCTGAACTTGAGCGAAGATCCCCTGCCCAAACGGCACGGCCACGCTCCGATCGAGTCGGCCTGAATATCCCAGCGATGCCGAGAGCGTGCACTCGCTCCCTTCGAGCGCCGGAGCGCACGTCTCCCCCAATCCGTACTCGCCTTGCAGAGCTACCTCCCAACTGATAGCGCTCAGAGGCTTATTATCCCGTGTGCCCATATCGAGCGAGCCTCGCAGCTCTAAGCTCAGCGACAGATCATCTATGGGGTCCCACGAAGCTCGTCCACTCAGCTCAACTGTTTGGCTGCGTTCGCGCTCGCTGATGATCATCTGCCAGAAGAGATCTGTGCTCGTCTTCCAGAGGGCTTGAGGCGTCCAATCGAGCGACAGGCGCGCGCGGGGGCGCAGAGTTACCTTGCTCCCCAACGTGGGATGGGTCAGAGTGTCGAGCACCAGCCCCGCTTCTGCGCGCGGCGCAAGCTGCGGGCTGAGCGCCCAGCTCACCGAGCCTGTGAACTCTTGTTTGAGTGACTCTCGGGATGTGCGCTCGTCGCTCGAAAACGTGTGTCGTGTCGAGAGCGATCCGGAGAGCACCCCATACGAGAAGGTCATTCGCCCCTCAGCAGTAAGCGTGAGCGTTCTACTGGGAGGCGTGCTGCCGAGCACAGCAGTGCGCCGCCCCGAGAGAGCAAGCGTGGGCGACAGCTTCACTCCCGCAAGCGTCACATCCCCAAAGCGCAGATTGACGGAGGCGTTCTCGTCGAACGAACCACGTCCAGCACGAAGGCGCGTCGTCTGAGTATAGCTCGTCGTCATAAAATTATATTGCCAATCGCCGCCAAGGGTGTAGCTCAGCTCAGAGTCTCCGGGGAGACGCGGCCCCCCAAGCGTGATGCGATCCCCAAGAGCGACTGAGCCTCGGAGCTTTAAGCTCGGCGTCATCGCCACACCAAGATTGATGCCCCAGCGCGAGTCAATCAGAGAGCGTCCCAGCCGCGCCAGCGTCGCTATACCGTCATACGTCGTGCTGACGGTAAGCTCTTGGGCTAAGGGCACAAGGCCTATCAAAGATACTTTATGATCGCCCTTGAGATTGAGGGTGATCTTTGTCGTATCGAACCCCTTAGTGCGATCTTGGAGATCGCGATCAGTGAGCTCGAGCGCCACTGTGCTATTGATTTTCGGCCCATCGGCCCAGGGTTGCCAGAGGGCATGCACCGTGTCCGTGATGACCAAGGTGCGCCAGCCCCCGGCTAGGCTCATCACATGATCGCCGGAGAGTGAAAGTGTTGGAGCGATGGGCCATTGGGCGCTGAGCGTCAGGCGCTGGGCCTCTTGGCGGCTCTCTCCACCGATAGCTAAGAACTGCGGCGTGATCCCCTCAAGGAGTGCTCTCAGCTCCAGCGAGCCCATCTTATAGTGGACGCTCAGCTGCCCAAACCATCCGTGATCAGTATTCTTTTCGGGAGGGATGTCCTCAAAGCGCGCCTCATCGCGGCCGTTCAAGCGCGTCTCGGCCTGCGTGTGGGGCTTAACAGCGCCCAAGGCGTCCATCTCCCACAGGGGCATCTCGAACGTCTCCGTAGCGCGCGGGCCAACCCAGAGCTGCTCCGCCCGCGCGTTCTTCTCCAGAGCCGTAATCGCATACTCTTGGATGATCGGTGCCGAAGAACTCAGCCGAAAGAGCCCGATCTCCGTGCCGTAGAAAAGCTCTGAGTTCTGCACAGCAAGTGCATAGACTCTTAAGTCTTCGATGCGCCAGCCCACTTCCACACCGTCGGTCAGCTCATAGATCCCGCGATCAGTCGCGACGTAGACCGTTGTATCCGCCAGTGCCAGATCCCTTATAAATTGGCCGCGCAGCTCCGCGACTTCGACGGAGCGCCCCGTCTCCGGCTCGTAGAGCACCAGACCTCTGTCTGTGCCAAGGTAGAGCCTGGTGCCGTCGCTGAGGATCTTGGTGATGAGCTCGCTGCGCAGCGCAGAGATATCGCTCTTTTTGAGAGTCTTCCAAGCATTCTTCTCCGTGATCTGCGTCAGGGGAACCCGAGCTAATCCTGCTTTAGTACCAACCCAGACCGTGCCCGATCTATCAATGAAAACATCATAAGTCTCGTTATGGGGGAGACCGTCTAAGCTATAAAAGCGCTTCCAGTTGATGGGCTTGGCGAGGCTCTCGAGCACCGAGCGCCCGCTCTCAAGCTTCACCATAGAGAGCCCAGAGTCCGTCGCCAAAAGCACAGTGTTTCTGTGCGCAGCGATACCGCGCACGCCGCGCCCTGAGAGCCCCTGCGCCGTAGTGAAATTCTGCCACCGAGAGCCGTCATAGACTAAAAGACCATTTTGGTGCCCAAACATCGTCACCCGTCGCCCCTCAAACGTCAGCCCCATGATGACGTTGATCGCGTTTCGTTTATTGACGCGCTCGTTAGAGTGATACTCCTTCGCTCCCCTAAAGGGCACTGTGGGGAAGATATTTTCTGTGTAGCCGAGCTTGAGAGCCGCTTTGAGATCCCCCAAATCGATTTCAGAAGAGACCCCCAGGACCGAGTGGGTGTTGGGCATAGTGCGGAGGCGATCTTTGTTCTCGGTCGGAGGCGGAGTGTCAAAGGCGCGCAACGCGTCGAGCGAGAGCTTCACGAACGGCCACGGCATCCACTGATACGAAAGCCCTGTAAAGATCCGTTGATGCTCCGCAAACCCGCCCAGCCCACCGCGCAAGAGCTCGTACTCGATCTTCAGCTCGTCCTTGTCGCCGAGTACATCATAGGGGGGCAAGAGCAAGAGCGCTCCGGTCTCATAGTCTATCTGATAATCCTGGTCGCGTCGCAAGAGCTTATACTCTTGCTCGCCCTCGCGCTTAATATAGACGCGCTCGCTATTCTGTAACACTGAAAGCCCCAACACATAGAGCCCTCCAGGCACAGTGTAGTCGAACGTGATGCGCACAGCGCTTTGGGGGTTCGTAAAGAACTCCTCGGGAAAGTCGAGGGCAACGATCCCTTGCTCAGGGAAGAGAGTGAAGCGAAATTGGGGCAAATCTGGATCGGGAAGCCGCGTATACGCGTCCTGGCGCTTGATCTCAATGAGAAGCGTCTCTTCTTTCACGTTCTCATAACCTAAGGAGAAGAAGCGCCCGCGCTTGGCGCTCTCGAGGGGAAATGCCTCGTCATCCGCGGCGAGTACCACGTGCTTACTTAAATTTTTCAAAAAATTCTGCTCATAGTCAGTGCCCTCCCCCAGGGGATACTCTTTGGCGTCCTCGTCAAAGAGATTGTGCTCGTCGTTGTAGTCTTCGATGTAGGTGCGGATCTGTTCCCGTAAGATCTCCAAAGCTGGGCGCTTGAGCACAAGGACGTTTGAGCTGTTCTCGGTGACAACATCGTACAGGGTGGCGTCGAGCTCTGGCTCTGGATTCTCTTCGATGATCTCGATCAGATACTCTAAACCGTAGTTAGCGAGCAGCGTGCGCAGCTCCCCTGTCAGCTCGAAGCGCAGGGAGACTACAGTAAATCCAGGGACATAGCTACGCAGCGGGAAATATTCAAGCCCTTTGATATTCGTCTGATAGGGGGCTTCGAGCCAGGGCTGAGTGGGGTCTTGATGGGTAAACTCAATGGTCTGCCGGCTGGTGTTCCCCCGGAAGATGCGTGACTCCGAAACCCCCTCCACGCGCGCGAACTTCCCCGCGAGCTTCATCGTCTCTGAAATGTCCCACGTGAACCACAGCCCCTTCAGGAGTCTGTCCGTAGCGACAAAGTCGGAGCTGCCCATACGCATCGAAAAGTCTTCGAACGCGGCCTCGACGGTCTGCGCTTTGTAGCCGAGCTTAAAGCTCTGTAAGTTGCTCGCTTTGCGGTTATCGAGCTGGGCGCTGACGCGCAACACCCCAGAGATGGGCCAGTCTACTTGGACTCCAGCATCGAGCGTGAGCGCTATATACTGCTCGAAGAGCAACTGATTCGCGTAGCCGTGTCGCGAGAGCTCGCGCGAGTCCCCTAGTCCGTATTTGACTGTCCATCCCAGCTCGCCAAAGTAATTGACCGAGAGAGCACCCTCATCGGGAGGCAGCTCCTCTTGCCCTGAAGCTGTTCCCGTCATGCCGATCACAAGAGAAAGCAAGAGCATTACGATGCGATTCCCCATACGTCCTCCTTCTCTAGAACAGATACGCGACTGTAACTATTGTAGAGGCAGGCAGCTGCGGGTGCATCCGATAGGCCCAGTCGAGCCGAACACCCCTCCACTGAACTCCCGCTCCGGTGCTCAGCGCTATGCCATCGTAGCCCAGGCGGATCTGCGCCCCGTTGATCGAGATCTCAAGCCCCACGTGGACTTCAGGGCGACTCAGAAGATCCCAGACCTCGAGGGCTGGCGTCACTGTCAGCCGCGGGTTTACCGCGAAGACGGAAGCCACCCCCAGCCGGATCGAGATCACCCTGCTCCCAAGGAGATTCTCCGTGACTACGCCGGCTCGCAGAATCCCCAGTCGGACGAGCGCCCCAAGATCTATCCCCCAATGAGTCTCTTGAGGGTCTCCGGAGAGTTTGCCACGGACGCCCAGGGAGAGATTCCCCACCGAGAAGGCCGCGCCAAGCAAGCCCGCGGTCGCCGCATAGGAGGTCAGCTCACCCGAGGGGTTCCCAAACTCATTGGTGCTTTCGATGGGCCCGGTGTCTATATGGATGAGCTGCACGCCCCAGCTGCGAGCTGCCCCCGTCAGTGCTATATGATGCACGACATCGAACACACGCTGATAGAACGCTGAGATCATGAGTCTGCTCAGAGAAGCAAGCCCCGCGGGGTTATAAAAGACGGCGCTCTCGTCATCGGCGATCGCCGTAAACGCCCCACCCATCCCTATGGCCCGCGCGCTCGCTCCCATCTCACCAATGGGCTCTGCACGACTGCTGCCAGCGAGCAGCGCAAGGCTCAGTATCCACAGTAAGTGTCTCATACGATTATTTGCGCACGACCAAGGGATAGGGAGCACTTGGGCGGCCATCGGCACTCACGACCACAAGATAGAGCCCTGGGGCAAGGGGCTTGTTCTCTAGATCAGAGAGCGTCCATGAGAACCGAGACCCTTGAGGAGGCAACTGGCGCTTATAGACGAGCCTCCCCACAAGATCGAAGACTAACAGCTCGACGGTGCTGGGGCTGCCCACGGTCGAGTAGAAGAGCGTCACCGAGTGCGTGGCAGGGTTTGGGCCGATCTTGAGCGCTGGGCGCCCTGCGCTCAACTGCTCTTGGAGCCCAAGCGTCTCAAAACCCCGGTCCACTTTGAGCTTGCCCGCCCCCCACGCGCGGGGATCAGTCGTGAATGTATCGTGAAGCGCTGTAGACTTCAACTGAACGAGAATCCCCTCGGCGGTGAGGGTGGGCTGCGCTTGCAAGAGCAACGCGACAGCGCCTGCAACGTGCGGTGCGGCCATAGACGTTCCTTGCATAGCGGCGTACTCCCCCCCTGGCAGGACGAGCTTTATGCTCTGCGAGACTTCAGATTCTTTCGCGAGCGCCGAGACGATGGCCGTCCCCGGGGCCGTCAGATCGGGCTTGATCCTCCCGTCGCGGGTCGGCCCACGTGAGCTGAAGGGTGCTAATTGTCCCTCGCTTTGAGCATCGGTGAAGCGGTGGGGCTGGCCATCAGCCCCAGTCCAGAAGATCTTCGTCGTGTACGCCCCAACGGCGATGATCTTCTTCGCCGTCGCTGGCTCGGTCACGGTCGAGAAAGAGTCCCCTTCGAGAAAGTAACCCATATTGGAGAGCCCCGGCCAGGCGTCGAACCTCCCGCCCGTGCCCCCTTGATCCGTAAGCGTGATGGACCATTGGGAACCGGGCTGAACTCTCTCTAAGGAGATCGCGATCGCGCGATCGCGATTGCGCGGGTCTATCCCGCCCCCGGCGTTATCAATCTCGACCGAGCCGTCAGGAGTGTTTTGGAACTCCCCTTGACCACGCACGGCTAAGACGGTCTGAGGCGGCCCATTGATCCCCGGCGACGTCACGGAGACCGTAAAATTCGCCGAGCCCGAATACCACATATGGACGTACGCAGTCTCTTCTTGAGGGACGAACGTGAACGTGAACGCTTCGCGTGGGCGCAGCTGCCCTCCCATGTGAATCGTTCGATCGCCGTCGTTACCCGCGGAAGCGACGATCGCCCGGCCAGGGCGCTCCAGAAAAGCTTCTAAGCTCTGCTCAAAGAGGCTCGTCCCATCGTGCGGCCCAAAGTGCCCTCCCAAACTCAAATTGACGACCGCAGGCTTGCCCAGCCACTCCGCTTTGTCAAAGATATACCGCACCCCCTCGACAATATCTGTGCTGAAGTAGCTCGTCTTCACAAAGATAATCTCGGCGTTAGGGGCCATGCCCACAAACGTCCCCCCCGACGCTGACCCATCCCCAAGAGCAATCCCCGTGGTGTGGGTGCCGTGGCCCGATTCATCACGCTCATTGACAATATTCGTCCCCGACCGCAGTGCCGTCTCGATCTCTTCGCGCGTATATTCAGTGCCGAACGGAACGACGCGAGGGTTCCCCAAAGCTCTCGTCTCCGTCTGATCCCACAGCCACAGAATCCGCGAAGACTCCTCGAAGCCGTCGCCATCACGATCCACACGGAAATCCCGATGAGTCCAGTCTATTCCCGTGTCCACAAAGCCAACGATGACCCCTTTTCCCGTCGCTTGAGGGCTCAGCTCGTGCAAGAGCCGCCCGCCCACTGCAGGGACACTTCTGTCAATATGGGCCTCCAGACGATAATCAGCCTCGATGAAGACCACTTCGGGGAGCTGAGCAAGCTCTCTCAATTCTTCAAGGGTGACCCGCGCGCTCAAGAGATCTCTGGCCAGAGGGATCATGCCTGGCTTTGGGGGCGATCCCCTTGTCTTGATCAAGACGCCCACTCTCACTCCTGGTCCCCCCCTCTCGGCCGTCAAGGGGGTCTGCGACGAAGGGCCGTACACCGCCGCTAACGGGGCAAAGCGAGCCAAGTCTATCTGAGGCTCATGCTGAGCACGATGGAGAAGAAGTCGCAAGAGTGGGTCGAGCTTGGCCTGCGGGCCTTCAGAGAGCTCGAGAGAGCGCGAAGGGGGAAGAGAATCTCTCGTGGTAGAGGGTGAAGGCGACGATGCTCCACTCATCAATATCAGTGTCGCAACGAACAAACTCCACAGCAGCACCCAGCCATCTGATCGCAGACGCGTCACGCTTCTCTCCCTCAAAAAACAGTGAACAGCTCCAAGTTTCTTTGTACAGATCAGAGCTGAGAACTATCAAGCTTGGAACTGTTTCAATGCCCGATTATAGCTGGTGGGTTGTCTCTGGGCAAGTTCTATGATAGAGTAATCACCAATGACGTAAGGGAGTGAATATCATGAAGAAGCTTACGGTATGTTTAGTCTGTCTAGGACTTGCGGGACTGAGTGCTGCGTATGTGCAAGCGCAGCCAGCAGAGTCCGTTGATGTTGGGGGATTAGTCTTGGGCGGCTCGATCGGCGCGCTCGTCGGTGGCGCTGGGGGCGGATTGGCGGCTTACGGCATCTGCCGAGCGACGACCCCCGCAGGGCCGTGGGCGGATCTGGCATGCTTGGCGGGAGCGATGCTCTTCGGGTATATTCCGGGGGTATCCCTGGGGGCGACGGTGGGCGTGACTATCGTAGGGAGTTCTCAGAAGATCGAGGGGAACGTCTGGTTAGCGCTTGTCGGGGCGATCCTGGGCGAAGCGCTCGCGTATTTTACGTTCGATTGGGCGCTGCGCTCCCTTGGAGAGACCCCGCAAGCGCAGCAAATAAGAGATGTGCTCATCCCTGTCGTGCTCTTTGGGGTCATTCCCATCTCCTCGGGGACGGGCGCGGCTTTGGGGTATACCCTCACGGGACGCTCACGCACAGAATGAGCTGACGCGCTAGGAACGGATCATAATAGAGTTTGAGGTCGCGAGTCTGAGCGCTGATCTCAAAGGCGACTTGGCCGCTGATACCCTCGCCGCGCGAGGGACTGAGCGAAAGCAACGGGCGAGCGAGCGCTCCCGTGGCGATACTGCGCGTGCGTGTGGTGCCGTCGGGCTCCTCTACCCAGAGCACCGCTGAGCTCGCAATCTGGAAGTCCGTGATCGCTTCCAGCAAGACCTCAAGAATCACAAACCGCTGATCTTTGTCGAGCGTCCAGAAGCCAAGTTGTCTTGTCGTAGAGACAGATCGCACGCTCAAGCGCAGCATGCCATTATCTGTTGTATCGCGGGGGCAAGGGGGGCTTGGCGCGCGGGAAGCCGTTGATGGCGCAGCGAAAGCTCTCCCAGGAGGCTGGCTAGCGCTAGGCGATGGCGCAGGAGTTTGACTTATCGTGGACGGCAATGGCTCAGGACGCCGATAGAGCCCGATATACCAAAAGAGTGCAACTATCCCGGCTATCACAATCAAGATCACGATGACACGAGGTCGCATAGCTTCTCACTCTCTCTTGGATAATCTGCTTCTATCGTAATGGAGATTACAGAGAGAGCCAGGGCCTGCTGTCCCTTGAGCGAGGGGAGTTGGTGACCGTATAATGAAAGATATGCAAGCGTTGGGAAAAATTTTGATGCTCATAGGGATTGCGCTCGTCGTTATCGGGGGAGTGCTCTATTGGGGGAAATCCCTTTCGTGGCTGGGGCGCCTGCCAGGGGATATCGTCATTGAGCGTCCGAACGTCACGATCTACATCCCGCTGGCGACCAGTCTCTTGCTCAGTCTTTTACTGTCAGGGATCTTCTATCTGCTCTCACGGCTGCGGTGAGCGCCGCCACGTCACGTACTGAAAGACCGAGTTCACAAAACCGTCCTTAAACTCTTCGTAGCGCTCTTCTTGAGCGAGCTGCTCTAAGTCTTGGAGCTTCCGCTCGACTTCCGAGCGCGTCGCCGGATCATCAATATAAGTACTAACAAAGCTGCGCACGCGCACAAATGAGTCCTTCACTGTCTGCGCGACGCGCTCAGCATCCGCCGTGTAGTTGTTGCTATCGGAGATATACTCAATGACATAAGCAGCTTTTTCGGCGTGGAAGCGCCCTTCGCCCCAGACCTCACGAACTACGCGCTCCAGTTCACTGCCTTCGATCAGCAAATGTCTTAGGGCAATCACCCGATTAAAGATCTGATCCATCACAAATTCGAACGAGCGCTGCCCGTCTTCTGTGATCTCTACGGTGAATAAGTGTGTCAGATATTCGTTGCGAACTTCGTCAAGCGAGAGCTCTAGGGTCTGCCGGAAGAGCCGATCTAATTGCTCAAGCGAGAACCCATACGAGCAGAGAGCAAGCGGGAGTCTTTCACCCTCTAAAAGACGATAGAACTCCAAGAATTTTTCGATACCCCATCGCTGTGCGACGAAGTGTATAAAGCTGCCCCCAAAGCTGTAGAGAAAGCGCCATGAGGAGCAGCCGGTTAGATAGCTCATCAGATTGGTATTCTCCGTCTCGACGAACAATCTTAAGTGTTGATCAGTCAGGCCGAACTGCTCGTCGTCGGGGACGGTGTCAACTTTCAAAGATGCATAGACAGCTAGACCTTCCCGAAGGGTAGAGGGCTTGGCCCCGCCGATCAGCGTCAAGTCTAAAATATGCGTCAGCTCATGAGGGATAGCCTCTCCGGGCAGCCCAATACTCAAGCCTCCCAGCCCGCGCGGGGTGTTGTCAAGATGGGCGTAGATCGCATAGCGATTGAGCCTTCCCGTCAGAGCTAGCGCCTGCACTTCTGGGGTATTGGGCAGCGAGCTGACGTGGGCCGCGCAGAGAAAGCATCGGGTCTTCTGTTGGTATTCTTCAAGCGAAGCATAGACGAAGATCGCGATCTTCCCGTATTGCTGTGCTGAGTACGGAAGCTGTAATGCTTTCTCGATACCCTGGAGGTCGGCCTCAAGGGAGATGGCGATCTCGTCGAGTTTCGCTTGGAGTGGGTCAGGGCTGCCCAGGGCTAGTTTCTCTAGGGGTGTATCCTTCCAGAGATAGACGAAGAATCTCTCGGTCTCATAGCGGATCCAATCGCCCTCGACGACGGGCTGTGCCAGCGCGACAGCGCTCCACAGAAGAACGACAAGCACAAAGATAGACCAGCGCCGCATAGAGCCTCCTTGTGTCGAGATATTATATCAGTAATAGCACTTGGAAACAGACACGCGGGGCTGGAGATGCCCCGCGTGTCCTGCGTTCTCAGTCCGCACGCTTACTCAAAGAGATTGACTTTGAGGATCTCGGTATCTGTCGAGTCGTCAGTGCACGTCGCGGTGACGCGGACGAGATATCCTCCGAGGCTTGGGTAAGTGTAGGTCGCTGAAGGCTCCTTGGCCACGGGCACGGCTTTCGCCGGGGTGCCATCACCCCAGTCGACGCTGAAGCTCTTCACACTCCCAGCGTAGTCCCACTCGATCTTCACGGTGCGCTTGGCAATATCGAATTCAGAAAGAGCCAGATTATCTACTATACAGCTTCGGGAGCCGACGATATCGAACGGATCAGCCGAGAAGGCCTCGATGAAGACCATGTTTCCCTTCTCGAACTTGGTCATATAGAGAATGGTGATCCCGCGGCGGTCGTCGCGGGCATAAGTGATCGGCGGTACGAGGCCATCAGCGTCCCAGTTGGTGAGCGTCTCTAAAGCTTGGATGAAGCGCTCACGGGTGAGATTGGGCCCAGCGCGGAAGAGCCCCTCGACGACCTGCATTGCCCCAACATACGCGATCTCGTTGAAGCCACTGGGCAGCTCTCCGGGGAAGTATTTCTGCAAGAGCGCGCGGAGCTTGGCCGCCCCTGAATGATTGGGGAGCGTGGGGTCCGCAGCGAAGCCGGTGACGATCAAGCCCTCCACTGCCGAGACTCCAGCAAGTGAGACCATACGGATATCAGCTTGGACGTTGGTCGCCAGCCACTTGGGCTTGAAGCCCACTGCTTCAGCTTCTTTCAGAATAGAAGCCGAGGGGACCAAATACGTCAACAGAATCACGGCGTCAGGGTTGGCCCCTTGCAGTCTCACGACATAGGGCCGAAAGGCGGTCTCGGTGCCCGGATGGGGCACAGTGAGCACAGGCTCTAATTTATTGCGCTTGAGCTCCGCGACGACTGCTCCAAGCAGCTCTTGCCCGAAGGCGTCGTCCACATAGAGCACAGCGACCCTCTTGGACTTGAGCCGCTGCGCGGCATAGCGAGCGAGCGCTGTGCCAAAGATCTCATTGTTGGGCTGGATCGCAAAGTAATTATTTTTGACGGGCTTGGAGAACGGCGTGTAGTTCGCGTGTGGCGAGACCACCGGCACGTTGTTCTTGATAAGATACTCCATGACGGCAGCGTGCGGCACCGTCCCCAACGAGTTGACGATCGCGAAGACTTTATCTTCCTCGACGAGCTTCTTCACGCATGCGACGGTCTTGGTGGGATCGAACGCATCATCGCACGTGATGAATCTGATCTTCCTGCCGTTGACGCCGCCAAGAGTATCGTTGACGTAGTTATAGTACGTACTGGCGCCACGGACGACAGGGATCCCCACGCCCGCGAGCGCCCCCGATTGTGCGACAAACGCTCCCAGCACGATCTCATTGGCGGAGACGCCCGGCGTCTGCTGGGCCCCGCTGCCACTGCCGATCAACGCCCACCCGACTAGAGCGACTATGATGAGTTTCTTCATCTCTACCGACCTCCTTCTCTCTTAAATTCTGTTAACTTATGGGCACGTGCCGCCGACGCGCCCCGTGTGACAGATATCGTGCCGGAACATAGGCCACGGAGAGTTCGCTGCCCCTTGACTGGTGCTGCTGAGAGCATAGAAAAATCCATCGTTGGAGCCGACATAGATCGTCCCGTTCTTGGCAATCATAGGAGAAGTGAAGACCGCTCCGCCAGTGGGGCGCTGCCATTGCACGGTGCCATTGGGCGCCAGCGCGTAGACCTCCCCCTTGTCTGAACCGATATAGATCACGCCATCGGCCCCAACAGCCGGGGACGAGAAGAAGTAGATGCTCCCAATATCCTTGCGCCAGCGCGCAGTACCGTCGGGCTTGATCGCATGGAGATTCCCGTCGTAGCCAGCGACATAGATTGTGCCATCGGCCCCAATAGCAGGCGATGAACGCACCACATCTATGACTTCGTACTTCCACGCAAGCGTCCCATCGGGCTTGATCGCATAGAGAAAGCCATCGTCAGAGCCGACGTAGACAGTTCCATCGGCGCCGATAGCCGGCGAGGAGACGACCTTGTCTTGGGCCGCATACTTCCATTTGAGCGTGCCGTCGGGATTGAGCGCGTACAGATTCCCGTCCCACGAGCCGACGTAGATCGTGCCGTCGGCACCAACAGCCGGCGAAGACTCGATCTCCCCAGCAGCAGTGAACTGCCATGCGAGAGTACCGTTGGGGTTGAGCGCGTAGAGATTCCTATCCCGTGAGCCGATATAGATCTTCCCGTCGGTGCTCAAGGCTGGGGAAGAGTAGACCCCATCTCGGGTAGCAAAGCCCCATTGGAGCATCCCATCGGGCTTGATCGCATAGACTTTTTGGTCGAGCGAGCCGACGTATATTGTGCCGTCAGGGCCAACAGTTGGGGAAGAGAAGATCGGGCCATTGGTCTTAAACGTCCACTTCTGTGTACCGTTGGGATCGAGGGCAAGAAGCTGCCCGTTCCACGAGCCGACGTAGATCGTGCCATCGCTCCCCACAGCCGCCGAAGAGAAGAAGAACTGCCCGCCACTGTGGATCTTCCACAAGACTGTGCCGGGGGAGACCTGAGCCGGGCCAGAGACGACGAGACTGCTGATGATTACTAACGCAAGCATCAGCAGCCACACACTCCGAAAAGACTTCATACCACACCTCCTCTGCTCTTTTCTGATGGGTGATCCAAGCCTCATAGCGATTGTAGCACCTGACTCTCTTCTCTGTCAAAATTTGCTCATCCGTCAGCTTGTGCTCACTTCTGCGCCCAGATAGAGCCGCTGCACTTTGGGGTCACGCCGCAGATCTTCCGCAGGGCCCTCCAACGCAATCTTCCCCGTCTCCAAAACATACGCCCGATGGGCAATGCCCAAGCTCAAGTGAGCGTTCTGCTCAGCTAACAGCAGCGTCATCCCGTCTCGAGAGTTCAGATCTTTCAAGAAGCGAAAGAGCGCTTGCACGGTCATCGGCGCCAACCCCAGCGACGGCTCGTCCAAAAGCAAGACTTTAGGCCGAGCCATGAGCGCGCGTCCAATCGCGAGCATCTGTTGTTCGCCCCCGGAGAGAGTCCCTGCGGGCTGGGAGAGCCGCTCCCGCAACACCGGAAAGTACGAGAGCACCCGATCCCAGTCTGCTTTGATAAAGCCGTCACGACGGGTGTAGCTCCCCATCCATAAGTTTTCTTTGACAGTCAGATCGGGAAAGAGCTGACGCCCCTCAGGAACGTGCACAATCCCCAGACGCACAATCTTCTCTGGAGAGAGTTTTTTAAGATCATGCCCCAGAAACTCGACTCTCCCTTGAGTAGGGCGCAACAGCCCAGAGATCGTCCTCAAGAGGGTCGTCTTGCCCGCGCCGTTGGCCCCCAGCACCGCAACGATCTCGCCTTCAGAAACTCTCAGAGAGACGCCACGCAGGGCTACTATTGGGCCGTAGCGGACTTCCACGCCCTCAAGCGCGAGCACTGCCGACTCCCTCCCCCAAGTACGCTTCGATCACTTCAGCGTTCTGTTGGATCTCTTCAGGGCGCCCCTGGGCAATCACGCGCCCATAATTGAGCACGACAATCCGATCGCAGAGCCCCATGACAAAATTCATATCGTGTTCTACTAAGAGCACCGTGATCCCCCAGTCGCGATTGATCCTTCGGATGAACTCTCTCATTGCGGTTTTCTCAGCGGCGGTCATCCCCGCGACTGGTTCATCTAATAAGAGCAAGCGCGGACGCGCCAAGAGCGCCCGCATCAGCTCGATCAGCTTTTGTGTCCCGTAGGGCAGCGCAAAGACAAAAGCATCTGCCAGCGCTTCCATCTTGAGAAATCTTAGGAGCCACAGGGCTTGCGCTCTCCGGTCGCGCTCCTCACGGCGAGCCCGTGGTAACCCCAACACCACCGAGAGCAAACTTCCCCCAAAATCGCGATGCTCCCCGATCATCAGATTCTCTAGGACGGTCATATACGGGAAAAGCCCCAAGAGCTGAAACGTCCGCACGATGCCGCGCTCGACTACCTGATACGATCGCAATCGTAAAAGATTTTCCCCGCAGAAAGAGATCCGCCCGCCCATCGGCTCGTAGAACCGACTGATGAGATTGAAGACGGTCGTCTTCCCCGCGCCGTTGGGGCCGATCAGTCCGACGATCTCGCCCTCTTTGACCTCAAACGAGACGCGATCGAGGGCTTGCAGCCCACCAAAGCGCATCGAAAGATCTTCTAAAGCGAGCATCCTAGGCTCCTTTGGGGAAGAGTTTTTGCATGGTTGGGAAGCGATAGTACAAACGCAAGAAGAAGCCCCACACCCCATAGGGCATAAAGATAATCACCAAGACGAGCGCCGCGCCGTAGAGGAACGTATAGAGCAATCGAGCTTCGGAGAGCCAATGGGGCAAGAACGTCAGAAAGACAGCCCCAAGCACCGAACCAGGTAGCGAGCCGATTCCTCCTAAAATGACCATCGCGAAGATCTCTATAGACTTTCCCAGACCAAATTCGCCAGGGCTGATATGCCCCACAAGATGTGCCTGAAGCGCCCCAGCGATCCCCGTCAAGAACGCGCTCACCAAGAACGCATAAGCTTTATAACGTGTGGGGTTGATCCCCAGCGCTTCGGCAGCCGCAGGCTTGTCGCGCAGCGCAATGAACGCCCGACCAATATACGAGCGCGCGACGTTCCACGAGAGAGCTAACAGGACGACGACGATCACTAACGTCAGATAATAGAGCTCGAGGTCGGTATCGAAGGCGAAGCTCCCGATTTGAGGGCGCGGGACTCTGATCCCTTGATGTCCCCCCAAAATCGCCGACCAGTAGGGCAACGGGATGAGCTGCTGCACCGCCGCGCCAAAACCCAACGTCGCGATCGCCAAATAGATCGTACCAAGACGCAGCGCCGGGATAAAGAGAATCAGCCCAGTGAGGCCTGTCAGCACTCCCGCGAGCGGGAAAGCTAACCAAAACGCAAGCCCAAGCTTTGCCATCAACAATGCCGACGTGTAGCCTCCGATCGCCAAGAACGCGGCTTGCCCGATCGAGACCTGCCCCGCATAGCCCATCAAGAGATTGAGCCCAACGGCTGCGAGAATATTCGCCCCAGCGATGCTCAAAATATAGACCGTGTAGCCCTTCAGCCCCAAGGGCAAGGCGATCACGAACAGGCCGAGCAACGCCAGCCAGATGCGTTTGGGCATCTTAGACCCTCCGATGGATCGGCTCCCCCAACAATCCTTGGGGCCGCACGGCCAAGAGCACAATAATTAAGACAAAGACGAGCGTCTCCTTGAGCTGATTTATCAGCTCGAACGGAACCGCGATCAGTAAGCTCTCAAAGAGCCCCACAAGAAGCCCTCCGACAATCGCCCCCGGCAAGCTCGTAAATCCCCCAAGCACAGCGGCGGCAAACCCCTTGAGCATCACGAAGATCATCACGGTCAGATCTAAGAAGACTAACGGCGCGATGAGCACGCCGGCGACAGCCCCCAACGCGACCCCAAGGCCCCAGCTCACCATGGCAATTCGAGAGACGGGGATGCCCAGAAGTTGGGCCCCCAATTTATTTTGCGCCGCGGCTCGCATCGCTGTCCCGATCTTCGTAAATTTTAAGAGCGCAAAGAACCCCAAACTGAGCACGATCGTCGTGCCGAAGACCACCAGGTCGTGCCGAGTGATTATAATATTTCCGAGCACCAGCGGCGGCCCACTGATCGCATAGGGCAGGGACTTGGGATCGAACCCCCAGATCCAACTCGCCAACGCGTTGAGCATCAGCGCCACCCCAAGCGTCACGATCAAGAGGCTCACAACGGGCGCTTCTTTGGCCGGACGCAACGCCAGACGCTCGACCGCCACCCCCAAGAGAAACCCAAATAGAATCACGAAAGGCAACGCCGCCCAGAAGGGCCACCCCAGCCCCACCGTCAGCGTGAACCCCACATAAGCACTGAACATCGTCATATCAGACTGCCCGAAATTGACGATATCGGTGGTCTTGAAGATCAAGACCATCCCCAGCGCCATGAGGGCGTAGAGGCTTCCCTGAACTAAGCCTAGCACTATATACTGCTCCAGCATAGGTCACCATAAGAACGCCGCTACGGCCATCGCCGCCCCGCCCCCGGAAGTACAGAAGACAATTAAGTCTCCGGGCTTGGGACCGCGACATTGCTCAATCTGATCGTCAAGGGCCATGAGCACACACCCTGACCCTGTATACCCCCACTTGTCCATAACCCAATGGGTCCGTTCTAACGGCAGCCCCAGCGTCTGCATCACGGTCTTGATCGTGCTGAGATTGACTTGGGTGAAGTAGATCCGGTCTATGTCAGATACTCTGTACCCCGCGTCCTCGACGACCCTCGTGACGAGTTTGGGCCAATGGGTCGCGTTGAACTCCGGTGGGAAGCGTTTGGCAAAGACGAGATAGTGTTCGCCACGTTCCAGGCGCTCCGGCGTGGGGGGCTTGTACGAGCCTCCCACGTAGATTCCCATGTAGTCGTGATACTGTCCGTCGCCCTTGATGAGAGAGCTTAAGAAGCCCGGCTCATCGGCGACGCGCAGTACTGCTGCTCCAGCCCCGTCGGCGAAGACCGTCGCCGTCTTGTAGTCAGCCCAGTTGATAAACTTGCTCATGGCGTAGGTGCCGACCACGAGAACAGTATTATAGTGCTGTTCGGTCATGATGAATTTGCTGCCGATGATCAACGCTGTGGCCGAGGCCGCGCAGGCGTTATTGACGTCGAAGACCCCAGCGTTGACCGCGCCGATCTTATGCTGTACGACGCTCGCGGTCGCTGGGGAGAGATAATCGGGCGTGTCTGTCGCAACGATCAAAAGATCGATCTCTTCAGGTTTGACGTGGGCTTTCGCCAGAGCGTCACGAGCCGCTTCCGCAGCTAAATCCGACGCGGCTTGGTCAGGAGCCGCAAAGCGTCGCTCCTTGATCCCCACGTTGGATTCGAGCCACTGGCTTAATGGGTACCCCTTCTGCGCCAGATACTCTGGGTAGCGGGCGTCCATCTCGGCGTTGGTGACGACTCTCTCTGGGACGTAGTGCCCCGTTCCGATGATCTTCGCGTACCGGCTCTTCATAGCTAAACCGTGATCCCTCCGTCAATGCTGATCACCGCGCCATTGATATAATTCGACTCATCTGAGGCTAAGAAGAGGAAGAGCTGCGCGACCTCTCTGGGCTCGCCGAAGCGCCCCAGCGGAATCTTCTCCTTCATTGCTGCTAAGATCTTCTCCGGGACGCTCTTGACCATCTCCGTGGAGATAAACCCCGGACAGACGGCATTGACGCAGATGCCCTTGCGCCCCAGCTCCCGCGCCCACACCTTGGTCATCCCGATCACGCCAGATTTGGCCGCGACATAGTTGGTCTGCCCGAAGTTCCCATAGAGAGCGACTACCGAGCTGACGTTGATGATCTTGCCTTGGCCCTGTTGGATCATGACCGGCGCGACCGCTTGGGTGCAGTTGAAGACCCCTTTGAGATTGACGGCGATGACTTGATCGAACTGCTCCTCGGTCATCTTCAGCAGCGTCGCGTCTTTGAGAATCCCCGCGTTGTTGACCAAGATATCGATGCGTCCACACTCTTGAGCTGCCGTGTCTGCAAGGACTTGGGCATCGGCTCTCTTGGAGACATCAGCGCGGACGAAGATCGCCGTGCCGCCAGCTCTCCGAATCTCCGTCGCGGTCTGCTCCCCCGCTGCTGAGTCAATATCGCTGACGACGATCCGAGCGCCCTCCTGCGCGAAGAGCAGCGCGGTCTCGCGCCCGATCCCACGACCCGATCCCGTGATGATCGCCACTTTGTTCTCCAGACGCTTCATAGCTCCCCCTTTAAGAATTTCTCTCGTAAGATTTTACGGTTGACTTTGCCTGGCCCACTTAAGGGCAGTTCTGCTACGAACTGAAAATACTTGGGTACCCTGAAGCCCCCAAGCTGCTCGCGACAGAATCTCTTCAGCTCGTCTTCGCTCACAGATGCTCCTGGCTTGAGCACGATCGCTGCCAACCCCACTTGTCCCCACTGCTCATCAGGGACGCCGACGACGGCAACTTGCGCGATCCCCGGATATTGCACCACCACCCGCTCGACTTCTTCAGGGCAGATGTTCTCGCCCCCAGAGATATACATATCGTCCACGCGGCCCACAATATAGACGAAGCCCTCTTCGTCCTGACGCGCTAAATCGCCCGAATGCACCCAGCCCTCACTGTCTAAGACTTTTTGAGTTTTTTCTGGGTCATCCAGATAGCCCTCAAACGTATGAGGCCCACGGAACCACAGCTCGCCCATCTCTCCCACGGGGACGGGCTGCCCTGTCTTGGGGTCAACGATCTTATACTCACAATGAAACATGGGAAACCCGATGCTCTGAGATTTCTCTTGAATAGTCTGCCAATCGCGCCCCACGGGGACGAAGAAGAAGTTCGATGGCCCTCCCTCCGTGAGCCCATACGACTGGGTGAGAGGGATGCCGCGCTCCCAAAAGGGGCGCATCACGTCCGCGGAGCACGGCGCCCCTGCCGAAGAGATATACTCTAGAGACGATAAATCCGTCTGGGCAAAGCGCGGGCTCTGGGCGATCATCCGCAGCATCGCTTCGACGCCGCCAAAGTGCGTAATTCGTTCGCGCTCGATCAGCTCTAAGATCAGATCGGGGTTGAATTCACGAATCATCGTGACGTGCCCCCCGATGTGAAAGACGGGCGTGACGGTGTTCCAGCCCCCAATGTGAAAGAGCGGGAAAGTCAGAAGCTCTTTCTGATTGATTCCGTGTTGCCCTCCTCCAGAGACTAGGATGTTGAAAGAGTTCCAGAGCATCTGGCGATATGTAATGAGACAGATCTTGGGCAGCCCCGTCGTGCCCCCAGTGTGAATGTATAAGTGTATATCGTTCATAGATTTGGGGCGATTAACAGACTTAGGAGGTGTCTGGAGCACGACGCGCTCGTACTGTGAATCTTGAGAGCCAAAGGCGATCTTCGTCTTCACAGAGTCGGGAAATTCAAGCTTCTCGACAAGAGACTGAAAGTGCTCTTCGTAGAAGAACGCTTTGGGGCGAATTCGTGACAAGAGATGGTTAAGCTCCGGGGCGCCGAGCCTGTAGCTCAGTGGAGCTAAAACTAAGCCGATCTTGCCTGTGGCAAAGTAGAGGTCTATAGGCTCGACGCGATTGCGCGAGAGAAACGAGACGGCGTCGCCCTTCTGTAAGCCCAGCTTTTCTATCAGATACGTGCCCACACGGTTGGCCCGCTCGTCGAGCTCACTATACGTGAAGTGCTGGTTCTCCGTAGCGTCGTAGAGGGCTTCGCGCGTCGGGGTGAGCATGGCACGACGGCCCGACCAATCTCCGACCCACGAGAGCTCATAGTCACGCACGGGAAAAACCCCCTTTCAGAAAGTCTAGAATAATTCTGTTGACTTCGTCAGCGCGCTCGACTATGAAGAGATGGCCAGCGTTGGGGAACGTGACAAGTCGAGCATTGGGGAGCTTTGCTGCCAAGAGTCGGCTATTCTCGGCGGGAACGACGCGATCGGCTTCGCCGGCCATGACGAGCACCGGCATGGTGAGCTTGTGCAGATAGGGCTCGCTATTAAAGGTGATAGGAGCCATGAACTGGCGCAAGTATGCGTATCGCGGCTGTGGGTTGCGCCGCATCGGCGCAGTGATCCGAGCGATCTCTTCAGGGTTTTTTGCCAGGTACTCAGGGGAGAACGCTAGTTCCAGCCCGCGCTGGAATGTCTCTTTCCCAGCACCAAAGGCCATGAACTGTAAGATTTCTCCTTTGGGGAGGATCATATTAAGTCCCCCAAACGACGTCGAGCAGAGAATAAGTTTATGAACAATCTCTGGGTGATCGAGCGCGAGCTGCTGCGCGATAAAGCCCCCCAAAGAGATCCCCAAGATATGAGCCCGCTCCACGTTGAGCGCGCGCAGCAACTCATGCGTGTCGCTTGCTAAGAGTGAGACTGTGTACTCGCTATCAGGCTTGTCGGAGCGCCCCACGCCGCGATTGTCAAACGTGATAACAGAGAAATATTTGGAGAGCTCAGGGACCTGCTTGGCCCACAGCCATGTACCGTAGCCAATCCCCGCGATCAAGAGTAAAGCCTCCCCTTGCCCGTGCGTCTCGTAGTAGAGCTTCACCCCATTGACGTGCACTGTGGGCATGGCGCGCTCCGTTTTATGATATATGATTCAGCTCTCATATTATTATGGTCTCGAACGGTCTCTGTCAAGTGGGAGCAGGCCGCGGAGCAAAAAATCCATCATGGTCTCGAAGACGGCATCGGGGACGTCCCGGCCCTCCCAGAGCACCCAGCGCACCCCGATGAAGTGCCCTACCCCCATGAGCGCATATGCAAGAGTTTCGGGGTCGAGCGCGCGTAGCTGCCCGGCCCTGATCGCGCGAGCAAGCGCGGGGATGTATCCCTGGGCAAACCGTTCATAGTACCAGCGGCCAGCAGCGTTCTTCGGCGAGCCGACGAACTCAGCTTCTCGCACGATGCGGTAGGCTTTGGGGTGCTTGTGAATGAACTCGAAGAACGCGTGGAATCCTGCGCGCTCGATCTGGCGACGATCGTGCAGGCCCGCAATGGCCGCGTGCAACTGCGCCCGCAGTTGGGTATTAATCTCACGGACCAGTTCGACAAAGATCGCTTCTTTGCTAGGGAAGTATGTATAGAACGTCCCGTGGGCTACGCCCGCGCGCCGCGTGATGTCCACAATCTGGGCTTCATAGAAGCCCTTTTGTCCAAACTCTTCTTCGGCCGCTTCCAGCAGCCGGGCCCGTGTCCGCTGCCCGTGGGAGAGCTCCGCAATCTGTTCTTTTGGCATTGTGGAGGGGAATTGCTCCCCTGGAGCGATCGGCTGCTTGGTGCTTATTCCGTGAGCAATAAGATCAGCAAGAGTTTTCCAGACGCGCGGGGAAAGTCCACGCCCCCAGAAGATATACCGCAACGCGATGAACTCAGCCATCCCAATGAGAGAGAACGAAACAGTCTCCGGATCGAGACGACGGAACTGACCCTGGCTGTGCCCGCTTTCGATGATCTCTTGATAGAGCTGGGCGAGCTGGCCATAGAGGCGTTTCGAAAGCTCTGTGTGGATGAATTCCGCCTCGCGGAAGACCCGATAGAGCGCAGTTTGGGACTCAATGAACTCAAGATGAGTCCGCAGAGCTGACTGAAGTTGCTCTATGGCCGGCGCTGTGGAAACGACACTCGCTTGGAGGCGCATCTGGAGCTGACGAGCCATGCGTTCGATGAGCGTGAGGAAGATCTGTTCTTTATCGAGAAAGTACTGATAGAACGTACCGTTAGCGACGCGGCTGCGGCGACAGATTTCAGCAACACTTGCTTGGCGGAAGCCACGACGACTAAAGACGCTGACGCCGGCGCGCAACAGCGCTTCATACGTCGCTGTACCGCGCTCAGTTGAAGGAGAACGCCTGATCTTCCTCATTGCTTATACCTATGCTACGGTGCCCGGACAATTACGTCAAGGCTCTAGCGCACTGCGACGATTTCTTTTACAATATCGCTCTGAGATCTCACCCTCACCCCCAGCCCCTCTCCCGGAGAGAGGAGCAGAGGGGTGAGGGAAAAAGGAGGAGCGATATGAGTGCTCGCAAAATCTTTGGAGTCGGGCTCGTCCTGGCCCTGTCGGCCATAGCGGTGAACTATTCCCTGGTCTCCCAGGAAGCCCCACCGGCCAAAGGCCCCATCGAAGCGTTTGTCGCCGAGATGAAGGCCTTCCCTGGGTTCTTCAATCTCTATCTGAAGAAGGACGGCACCCTCTATCTGGAAGTCACCCAAGAGCACTTCGGCAAAGACTTTTTGGTCGTGGTCCAGATGGCTCGCGGCATCGGGGAGTCGTTTCTGCTGACGGGCTACCCGCTCGATTCGGATCTGTTGCAGTTTCGGTTCCGCAACGACAAGATCGAGCTGCTCACGCGCAACCCGTACTTCCGCGCTGCCCCGGGAACTCCCTTGGAGAAGATGGTACAGCTGGGCTTTCGCGACTCAGTGCGTCGTTCGTTCGCGATCGTCGCCCGCGACGATGCCGCCGGACGGTACTTGATTGACGCTACGGGGTTGTTCGTCTCCGATTGGCCCAATTTAGCTGACTATCTGCCGGCGATCTTCAAGACCGGCTTTCGGCTTGATCCCACCCGCTCCACGATCTCTTCAGTGAAGGGCTTTCCCAGGAACGTCGAGATCGAGGCCGACTTGATGTTTGCGGCTTTAGCCCCGCTGACCAACGTCCCCGACAGAATCTTCGCGATCCTTCCGGACGAGAAGACCCTCCCCATCGCGCTGCACTACAGCGTGTTGGCACTCCCTGAAGAGCCGATGAAGCCCAGATTGGCCGACGATCGCGTG